>NZ_BMJQ01000037.1 GCF_014643535.1 Aliidongia dinghuensis
CATCGACTGGCGGAACCCGCGCCACACTTGGCGGCCGACCAGCGCCGGATAGGCCGGTCGGCTTCATTTTCCAGACGCGAACGGGCCGGATTCATGATTCACTTCTGGTCATGGACGCCGATCTTGCAGCCCTGCCGGACGACCTCGATGCGCTGAAAGCGGCGCTGGTAATCGAGCGCGTGCAACGGCTGGAGGCGGATGCGCACTTGGCTGTGGCACAGGCCAAAGCGTCCGAAGACGCGGCCTTGATCGCGCACCAGAAGCTGCGGATCGCCAAGCTCGAACAGCAGATCTACGGTCCTCGCTCGGAGCGTTCGGCCCGGCTCATCGATCAGCTGGCGCTGCAGTTCGAAGAGCTGGAAGCGGGCGCCACCGAGGACGAACTCGCCGCTGAAATCGCGGTCGCCAAGGCCACGACTGTGGCGGGCTTCACCCGCAAGCGTCCCGACCGAAACACCTTCCCCGAGCATCTGCCGCGCGAGCGCGTGGTGATCGATCCGCCGGTGGCCTGCGACTGCTGCGGCGGCACGCGGCTGCGCAAGCTGGGCGAGGACGTGACCCGGACCCTGGAGGTGATCCCGCGCCAGTGGAAGGTGATCGAAACAGTGCGGGAAAAGTTCACCTGCCGGGATTGCGAGAAGATCAGTCAGGCGCCGGCGCCGTTCCACGTGATCCCACGGGGCTGGGCGGGACCTAGCCTGCTGGCCATGATCCTCTATGAGAAGTTCGGCCAGCATCAGCCGCTGAACCGGCAGACCGAGCGCTACGCGCTGGAGGGGGTTCCGATCAGCCTATCGACGGCGGCCGACGCCATGGGATCGAGCTGTACAGCACTGGCTCCGCTGCTGCGGCGGGTCGAGGCCCACGTCATGGCGGCCGAACGGCTCCATGGCGACGACACCACCGTGCCCGTGCTGGCCTTGGGCAAGTGCGATGTCGCGCGATGCTGGGTCTATGTGAAAGACGACCGGCCGTTCGGTGGCTCGGATCCGCCGGCGGCGATGTTCTATTACTCGCGCGATCGAAAGGGCGAGCATCCGCAGGCGCATCTGGCCAAGTATGGCGGCATCCTGCAGGCCGACGCCTTCGGCGGCTACACCAAGCTCTATGAGCCTCAACGGAATCCTGGGCCGATCGCGGAAGCGGCCTGCTGGGTCCATGCCCGGCGCCCGTTCTTCGCCATGGCGGACCTTGAGGAGAACGCGCGCTGCGCGGCATCGCATTGGGCAGAAAGTCGTGGCTGTTCTGCGGCTCCGACCGTAGCGGCCAACGAGCTGCCGCCATGTATAGCCTCATCGTCAGCGCCAAGATGAACGACGTCGATCCCCAGGCATGGCTCGCCGATGTGCTCGCCCGCATCGCCACGCATCCGGTTCACCGCCTCGACGAGCTGCTACCCTGGAACTGGAAGACGGCTCGACAGCAAGGCCTTGCGACACAGGCGGCGTGATGGGGCACGTCAACAAAGTCAGCCACGTGTTCACCATCAGCCATGTCGCCGAGATGCTCGGCGAAGACGAGGACTGGCTGTGGGACGTCGCCGATGACATGGACACCGAAGACGGCCAGCTATGGGTCGTCGGCGTCGGCGAACACGGAGTGATGGCGTTCACCGACCACGGCATCGATAACCTCAAAGAGCTGGTCGAACTCCACAAGGCCGCCCCCTGGATCATCGAACAACGCCGCCAAGTCCTCGCCGCGACCACCAAACCGAAGGACAAAAAGCCCGACGAGGCTTAACCGTTAACCAGACAGACCGGTGCGACGGCGGCCTACGCCGCATGCTTACGACATGCCCGGATGCGGCGCGATTTAATCCGCGCGATAGGGATATACGGTAAGCGCTCGGCCTGCACCGTGTTGCACTGACCGGATCGCGCCCTGATTCTGCGGTTCTGGAGACTCCTTCTGTAGCCTCCAGAAGGAGGATTGGAGTGACCGCAGTCGAAGTCATCGATCGCGTTGAACGGCGCCGGAGGTGGAGCGAGGCTGAGAAGGTAGCGCTCCTCGCCGAGGTGGATGCGTCGGGCGGCAAGGTCGCCGTGGTCGCCCGGCGACACCGGATCTCGGAGAGCTTGCTCTATAACTGGCGCGCGGCCGTGAGGGCTGCGGCATCGATACCGCCAGTCCCCGAGCCAATGGAGTTCATGCCACTCGGCGTGTTTGGCCGTGCCGAGGATGAAGGCCAGGCGATGATCGCGGCACCGGCACCCGTCGCGCCCGAGCAACCGAAGCCGCCCCGACCGTCCCAATCGTCGATGGACGATCGCCCTGGCCTGATCGAGATCGATTTGCCGAGCGGCGCCCGAGTTCGCGTCGATGCCTTCGTCAACCAACGGGCGCTGCACCGGGTTCTGGCCGCGATGAAGGACGTGTTTTGATCGGCATGCGGCCGGGAACGAAGGTGTTCCTCGCCTGCCAGCCGATCGACCTCAGGAACGGCTTCGACGGGCTGTCGGCCAAGGTCCAGGCGGTGCTGCGCCAGGACCCGTTCAGCGGCCATCTCTTCGTGTTCCGGGGCAAGCGCGGCGATTATTTTAAGGCGATTTACTGGGATGGCTCCGGCATGTGCCTGTTCGCCAAGCGGCTGGAGAAGGGCAAGTTCGTCTGGCCGCCGCTGGTCGATGGTGGGCTGATGCTGACCCCGGCGCAATTGGCGCTGCTGATCGAGGGCATTGATTGGCGCCGGACCGTGGCACCGGAGCCGACGGCGGCGCCGAGCCTCATCTAAACGCGTTGATTCGCCTCACGATTCTGGCTCTATAACCATGGATTTGGTATGATCGGCCATGTCGCTCGACACGGCCATCCTCCCGTCCGATCCCGAGGCGCTTCGTGCTTTCGCGCTCGCTTGCCAGGCCGAGTTGGCGGCGGCGAACTCGACGCTCGATATAACCAAGGCCGAGAGAGACGCGGTCACCGCCGAGCGGGATGCCGCCGCCGCCGAACTGCGCGCGGCGAAGGCGGCGGTGCTGTTCACCCGGCTGGAGATCGAGAAGCTGAAGATGCAGCTCGCCAAGCTGCGCCGGATGCAGTTCGGGCAATCTTCCGAGCGGCTGAACCGGCAGATCGAGCAACTCGAACTGCAACTGGAAGAGCTGGAGACCGTCGAGGCCCAGGTCGAAGCGCAGGCCGAGGCCTCGGGCCAGGTCTCAACCCGGCCGGAGCGGATGAGGCCGAAGCGGCGGCCGTTGCCCGATCATCTGCCGCGCCAAGACATCCTGCACGAACCGGCAGACGCCTGTACCTGCTCGGCCTGCGGTGCCGGAATGTCGAAGCTCGGCGAGGACGTGACCGAGGTGCTGGACTATGTGCCGGGGCGCTTCCAGGTGCTGCGCCATGTCCGGCCGAAGTATGCCTGCCAGCGCTGCGACCGGATCACCCAGGCTCCGGCACCGGCACTGCCGATCCCACGCGGTCGGCCGAGTGCCGCACTGCTGGCCCATGTCCTGGTCGCGAAGTATTGCGATCACCTGCCGCTCTATCGGCAGAGCGCGATCTATGCCCGGGACGGCGTCGATCTCGACCGCTCGACCCTGGCGGATTGGGTCGGCCAAGCGGCTTGGCTGCTCGATCCGATCGTCGAGAGCATTCGGGCGCATGTGTTTGCCGCCGAGAAGATCCATGGCGACGACACGCCCGTCCCGGTGCTGGCGCCCGGTACCGGCAAGACCAAGACCGGCCGCCTCTGGGTCTATGTCCGAGACGATCGGCCGTTCTGCGGCACGGCGCCACCGGCGGCCGCGTTCTTCTACAGCCCCGACCGCAAGGGCGAGCGACCGCAGGAGCATCTGAACGGCTTCACCGGCTTCCTCCAGGCCGATGCCTACGCGGGGTATGACGCGCTCTACGATCCCGGACGAGCGGAGCCGGGGCCGATCATCGAGGTCGCCTGCTGGGCGCATTGCCGCCGGAAGTATTTCGACGTATGGGAAGCGACCAAGTCGGCGGTCGCCAAGGAGGCGCTCGACCGGATCGCGGCGGTCTATGCGATTGAGGCCGAAGCGCGCGGCAAACCCGCCGCCGAGCGTGTTGCGGTCCGGAGCAAAGCCGCGCCGCTGATCGATGGCTTCTTCGAGTGGGGCACGGCAACGCTCAGCAAGCTGTCGGCCAAATCGGCGCTGGCTGAGGCGTTCCGCTACACGCTGAAGCGGCGCGCGGCCCTGGTGCGGTTCCTCGACGATGGTCGCCTGGAGGCGGATAACAACAGGGCCGAGAACTGCCTGCGCGGCGTCGCACTCGGCCGGAAGAATTGGACCTTCGCGGGTAGCGACGCCGGTGGCGAGCGTGCTGCTGCGATCTACACCATAATTGAGACGGCGAAGCTCAACGGAATCGACCCTGAGGCCTATTTGCGCGATGTCCTAGGAGGCATCGCCGACGGCCATCCCATCAGCCGGATTGCTGTACTGATGCCATGGGTCCGGCGAGAGCGGTTGGGAGATCTTGGGATAGAATGAAAGAGATTAGCCTCAATGCCTCGGATTGGCGCCAGCAGAGTGATTTTTACAACGCCCTTCTTCCCGGCCTCGGCGCGCCATCCTGGCACGGCCATAATCTCGATGCGCTCAATGACAGCATCGGCGGCGATATGAATGCGGTGAAGCCACCATTTCAAATCAGGATCACAAACACGGCGTCGATCCCGCCGGATCTGTGCGGGTATCTACACCGGTTCGCCGAACTGGTCACCGACCTGAGGACACGAGATAACCGAGAGGTCCACTTGATCCTCGATTAGCAGACGGTCTCCAGCGGCTTGCAATTACCCATAGATTTCAAGTTCGGGCGATTTCGGCGCCGAGTAGGATATCGTTGAGTCGCCGCAGACCGCGCCAGATGACGGTATTCCCCGGCGGCGGGTCGGCCGCCCGTGCGAGGTAGCCACCGAGCCTGGCGAGCTTTGTGAGATAACATACCAAGGTTTTCGGTTCGGCAGCTCGATTGCCGACATCGCTGACGAGGCGATCGAGGATCGAGATCTCGGACTTGGTGAGCGCGAGCGTGGGCTGTGCTGCCGGTGCCGTTCTGGCAATCATCGTCAGCCAGAGAACCCGCCAGGCGATGATGCAGAACACGGCGACCAAATTGGCAAGCCGATCGGCCGTACGCAGCTTGGCGTCTTCGGCACGGCAGCCGGACTTGAGCACTTTATGGAAGGTCTCGATTTTCCAGCGCATTGCGTACCAGCCGATCTTTTCGATGACCTGCTCTCGATCCTTAACTTCGAAGTCGGTCAAAAGCTTCCATGTGACCGGCTTGCGGCCGGTTGGAGGCTCGACCTCCACGGCATGGATGACAGTCAAGGCAAGTGAGGGATATCGCTTCTGCTTGCCGATCGGCGGCAACACCTGAATGCGTTTGTACCTCAAGTCCAAAGTGACCTTGACGACATTGTCGGTGCCGTCACGCACATCGACGACGTGTTGGCCGACCGTTTCTGCGTCGCGCATTTCGGCCGCGATGGTGGTGTCTCCGTCCCCTGCCAGGCGATCGACGACCGTACGCACGACGAAGTGCGTGCCCAGTTCTTTCGTCAGGCAATACAGCTCGTAAATGTCGCTTTCCCGATCGCCGACGTGAACGCAGCGGCCCGGCTGATCCAACAGATCCACGGACTGACGGAGATTGTCGAGCCAGCGGATGCTTTCCTTCGCCTCGATGGGGACGCGCGTCGGATTGATCTTCCGCTTCAATCGGGCCGTGCCCTTGAACTTGTCGCGGTTCCAGAACTTTATCGCCGACAATCCCAACGGCAAGCCTTCCGTCGTGACGGCCAGGCTCGAATGCATCAGGATCCCGCACAGGGCGTGATGGCGTAAGCGGCCTTCCTTGTCACGGCCACTGTTGACGCTTTTGGTGAACCCGATGGCTCGCGGATCGCGGCGCTGATAGGTGAACTCGGTCGTGTCCTGCAACAGCAGCACCGGGCCGCCGCATGCATCGTATCGCTGGCGGGTGGCGAGAAAATGCCCGCTGAGAATGTCGGCCTCCTCGACCTTCGGATTCGCGAAGAACCGGTAGGCAGCTTTGGTGTTCGCCCAATCCTGGCAGGCGAAGGGGATCGAACTGCCCATCCCAGCGCTCAGTTGCCTGACCAATTCGGCGCAGCGCCGCCCCAACCGGACGTCCTTGAAGGCCGTCTCATCTATCTCCCGCATACTCCAATGGTTCGATCCATCAATCCGATCACCCTTGGAAACTGTCATCGAGCACCACCCTTCGGCAAGCAGGTGCTCTGCACAGAATCATAGCCAGCCCAGGCCGCTCAACTTCACGGATACTCCGACTCGGTATTGACTCAGTCACTTATGGGTAATTGCAAGCTCCAGCGGACGCGTACGATATACGCCCTGTCCAATGTCCTGTGGCAGACGCCGCTCTGGTCCCGGGCATCGAGCAGGCTTAGCCGGCGGGCATCCTGGGGATGACCGTCTCGACGATGGACGCATCGAGCGCCTCGTAGGCGTGGAGCCCGATGGTCGCATAGAGCTCGGCCCGGGTCTGCATGGCGTCGACCATGCCATGCGTGCCGCCGTCGCGCCGGATCGCGGTATAGAGCTTTTCCTGCGCCTTGTTCGCGACGCGCAGCGACGAGACCGGCCAGATCACCATGCGGTAGCCCATGGCCTCAAACTCGCCGGCCGTGAAGAACGGCGTGCGTCCGAACTCGGTCATATTGGCGAGCAGCGGCACGCCAGGCATCGCGGCAGCGAAGGCTCTGAACATCTCGGCGGTGTTGAGCGCTTCGGGAAAAATCGCGTCGGCACCGGCCTCGACATAAAGCTTCGCGCGCGCCACGGCGCCCTCGAGACCCTCGCTTGCGGCCGCGTCGGTCCGAGCGACGATGTAGAGATGCCGGCGCGCCTTCGCGGCCGCAGCGACCTTGGCCGCCATGTCGTGCGCGTCGGCCAGCTTCTTGTCATTGAGGTGGCCGCACTTCTTGGGCAGCAGCTGGTCCTCGATATGAACGGCACCAGCGCCGGCCTCCTCGAAGCTGCGGACCATGTGCATGACGTTGAGGGCCTCGCCATAGCCGGTGTCACCATCGACCAGGACCGGCAGACCGCTCGACCGCGCCACCTGGCGGATGAAGAAGCCCACTTCGTCCACGGTGATGACGCCCAGGTCCGGCAAGCCCATCGACGCGGTCATCGCAGCGCCGGAGAGATAAAGCGCCTCGAAGCCGGCGGCCTTGGCCTGCAGCGCCGCCATGCCATTGTGCGTTCCGGGGATCTGCAGGATGCCCGGGCGATCGAGCAGCCGGCGGAAGCGCAGGCCCGCTGGTTCATCCGGCAGATCGTTGGCAACAAGATAGGGCATGGGCTGCTCCTCAGGCCGCCGCTGACGGGCGCGTGGTACCGCCGCGCTCGGCGAGCGGCACGAACGGCAGATCCTCGGGTCCGACATAGTTTGCCGACGGCCGGATGATCTTGTTGTCGATGCGCTGCTCTATGATATGCGCCGACCAGCCCGCCGTGCGGGCAATGACGAACAACGGCGTGAACATCTCGGTCGGCACGCCCATCAGGTGATATGAGACGGCGCTGAACCAGTCGAGGTTCGCGAACATCCTCTTGGTCTCGGCCATCACTGCCTCTATCCGGTCGGCGATCTCGAACATCTTCATGGCGCCGGCGTCGACGCTGAGCCGACGCGCCACGCCCTTGATCACCTCGTTGCGCGGATCGGCGACTGTATAGACCGGATGGCCGAAACCGATCACGACCTCCTTCGCCTCCACTCTGCGGCGGATGTCCGTCTCCGCCTCGGCCGGATCTGCATACCGCTTCTGGATCTCGAACGCGACCTCGTTAGCGCCGCCGTGCTTCGGGCCGCGCAGCGCGCCGATGCCGCCGGTGATCGCCGAATAGATATCGGCGCCGGTGCCGGCAATCGATCGCGCCGTAAAGGTCGAGGCGTTGAACTCATGCTCCGCATAAAGGATGAGCGAAGTGTGCATCGCCCGGACATGCGTCTCGCTCGGCGCTATGCCGTGCAGCAGGTGCAGGAAATGCGCGCCGATGCTGTCGTCGTCGGTCTCCACCTCGATGCGGCGGCCATGATGAGCGTAGTGGTACCAATAGAGCAGCATCGAGCCGAGCGACGCCAACAGCCGATCGGCGACATCGCGGGCACCGGCATGGTTATGATCCGGCGCCTCGGGCAGCACGCAGCCGAACGTCGAGACGGCGCTGCGCATGACGTCCATTGGATGGGCCGCCGCCGGCAGGGCCTCGAGCGCCTGGCGCACCGCGAACGGCAGACCGCGCAGCCGGCGCAGCTTCGCCTTGTAGGCCGCGAGTTCGGTCACGGTCGGCAGCGTGCCGTGGACCAGCAGATGGGCGATCTCCTCGAACTCGCAGGCTTCCGCGATGTCGAGGATATCGTAACCGCGGTAATGCAGATCGTTGCCGGTGCGGCCGACGGTGCAAAGCGCCGTATTCCCCGCCAGCACGCCGGACAGCGCCACAGATTTCTTGGGCTTGACGATCTCGGTCATCGTGGGCTCCTCAGCCAAGGGATGCAGGGGATGCCGACCGGCCGCGCACCGGCCAGTCGAAGATGCCGTGGGCGGTGGCCGCGACGAGCCGCGCGGGCGGGATCTCGAAGCTCAATTGGGCAAGTGCCCCCGGCGTCAGGTGTCGCAGATTGTCGACCGCAGCCAGGAACCTGTCCTGTTCGGCCGTTTCGACCATGCCTTCGGTGAGCTCACGGAACTTCGCCACATAATCGGCGCGCTGCCAGGGCTTGGCGCCGAGCGGATGGGCATCGGCGACGGCGATCTCGTCCTCGATCACCGTACCGTCGGCGAGCGTCACGGTGACATGGCCGCCGAAAGCTTTCACCGCCGGATCGACCGCATGATAGCGACTCGTCCATTCCGGGTCCTCGACGGTGCGGATCTTGTGCCAGAGCGCTACGGTCTCGGACCGCGCTGCGCGTTCTGGCGCATAGGAGCGCTCGTGGTGCCATGCACCGTCTTCGAGCGCCACCGCAAAGATGTACATGATCGAATGATCGAGGGTCTCGCGGCTCGCCTTCGGGTCCATCTTCTGCGGATCGTTGGCACCGCTGCCGATCACGTAATGGGTGTGATGACTGGTACGGATCAGGACATCGCGGATTTGCGACAGGTCGCCGATCTTCGGACCGAGGCGGCGGGCCAAATCGATCAGCGCCTGGCTCTGATATTCCGCGGAGTGGGCCTTGGTGTAGGTTTCGAGGATCGCGCGCTTCGCTTCGCCCGGCGCGGGCAAGGGCACCTGGTATTCTGCCGAGGGGCCGCCGAGCAGCCAGGCGATGAAGCCGTCCTCGCCCTCATAGGCCGGCGATGGCGCGCCTTCACCGCGCATCACACGATCGACCGCCTCGATCGCCATCTTGCCGGCGAAGGCCGGAGCAAAGGCCTTCCAGCTCGAAATCTCGCCCTTGCGCGACTGGCGCGTGGTCGTGGTGACGTGCAGTGCCTGCTGCACGGCCTGGAACACGATCTCGGTCGGCAGATTGAGTGCCGCGCCGATGCCGGCCGCGGCCGAAGGCCCCAGATGCGCGATATGGTCGATCTTGTGTTCGTGCAGACAGATGCCCTTCACCAGGTCGACCTGGACCTCGTAGGCGGCTGCAAGGCCGCGCACGAGATCGGCGCCGGACAGCCCGCAATGCTGCGCCACAGCCAGCAGCGGGGGAATATTGTCGCCGGGGTGGGAGTAGTCGGCAGCGAGGAACGTGTCGTGATAGTCGAGTTCGCGCACGGCAACGCCATTCGCCCAGGCCGCCCATTCGGGCGAGACGCGCCGGGACGACGGCAGGCCGAACAGCGTGGCGCCGAGGCCCGCGCCGCCGGAGTGGGAATGGCCGAGCGCCTGCCCGCGGGCGGTCACGATCGGATGACGGTTGATCGAGGCTGCGGCGACGGCCGCGTTGTCGATGATGCGATTGCCGATCATCTCGACCACGGCGTCCTCGACCGGCACCGGGTCGGTGGCAACGGCAGCGATCTTCCACGCGAGCTGATCCTCGCGCTTCAGTGTCTCGGCGGATTTGTAGCTACGAACTTTATGCAGGATCACGGGCGTCAAACCTTCGGCACAGAGTGAATATGGGGAGCGTCGGCGATCGGGGGCGAAGCCGGCGGCGACATCGATGGCGCCATCGCAAGCCAGCCGCCGCAATTCGCGTTTTCGTCACGCCGCCAGGAAATTTCCGACCAGCTGGTTGAACTCTTCGGCCCGTTCCCACTGCGCCCAATGTCCGCAGTTCGAGAAGATGTGGAGATCCGCCTTCGGTATGCGTTTCAGCAATATGAAGGCCATGTCCAGGGGAAGAACTCGATCCTCCCGCCCCCAGATCAGCAGCGTGGGGTGCGGTAGCTTATCGAGGTCCGCCTTCCAGAGCTCGTTGTTCGGGTGGTGAGCTTGGCCGCGCAGCGGCGGGTTGCTCAAGGTCTGAGGCAGGGTCGCCGTCCGATACCTCTCCTCGACCAACTCGCGCGTGATGGTCGATCGATCGAACACCAGCAGATCCAAGACGCGCTCCAGCTTCTCCAGGGAAGGCCCATCCCCGTCGTAGAAGGTCAACATGCGCAGCAGGCCCTCCGACGGGAAGGTCGACGTCGCCGGCAAACTGCCACCGGGGCCCATAAGAACCAGCCTGTCGACGCGTTCCGGATGATCGAGGGCAAATCGGATCGACGTGCCGCCCCCGAGCGAATTTCCCACCAAGCTCGCCGTCTTCAGCCCGAGGGCGTCCATCAGTTCCAGCAGAGCATCGGCGAGAGTCGAAAAGATGCCGTTGGAATTGTCGCGGTGGTCGGAGCCGCCGAAGCCTGGAAGGTCAAGCACGACCACGCGGTTGCGCCCCGACAGCGCCCCGATGTTCCGCCGGTAGTTGCTGAACCCGTAGGCACCGGGGCCGCCGCCATGGATCAGGATGACGGCGCGACCTTCCCCCTCTTCTTGGTAGCAGATGCGTCCCTTCTTCGACTCGATGTACTTCTTCGGGAGGCCCGGATGGTCTTTCATGATGTCTCTCTTTCGTAGAAGTTCACAGGATCGCGCTCCCACGTTCGCTAATGCCTCGCCCACGTCTGCACGCCGGCACATGGCGTTTTAAGTCGCGATAACCGCGATTTTCGCGGAACGCTGCGCTTAGGTTCGCGAAGGACAGCAGTATCTCAAAATACCGTAGTCAAGCTTGCCTGAACCAGAAGAGCACTTCCTTCATTTCTGTACCTAACGCTGGCCGGATTGTCGGTATAGTTCAGCCCAAACTGCCCATACAGTCCGGGAATTAAATGGGCCAGATATGAAATTGAGTATGAATTGGCGGAAGAGTATCCTCCAGGCGCCGTGCCCCCCGAGACCAGGTTGAGATTGTCGAGGCTATTTGTCAGATATTTGCTGTAGTCCTGATGAAAATAGACGAACGAGAGCATATCCGCTGGGCGGCTTGCCAGAGGGCCGACCCAGTAAGCACGGCCTTCATAGTAGCTGGTTATTGCTGTCTTCTTCTCCGGCGCTCCCATGTATGTAAGACCTGCGTAGATACCCCTACGCGCCGAGGCTGCGGAGGACCGGTCCTGTTGCCACAGTTGCTGGTCCGCTAGCAGAAAAGCGCCCTCGTTACCTCGGATCTTCGTGGCCGGGTTGGAGCTGCTCAAGTTTTGGAATTCGGCGGTATTGTACATTCCGCCGCCTCTCACCCAAGTAAAGAGCGTTCCAGGTTGGGGCCTGTTCCTGTAGCCCAGTTCATCGATAAAGAACGTGCCGGTATTGGGAGGGGAGAATTTGAAGCCGGTCCGATTTTCAGAATATTCGTCGTAGAGCGGGTTGCCTGTTTTGCCGCTCACCACGCCGCTGACCCCAACGCCGGCTTTGTCGTAGAAATTTCCGTCCGCATGGAAGGTGAAGTTGGCGCCGGGGGTAGCGAAATATGATTCCCCCAGCAGAATATTGACCGACGATCCTGGCCCAAACGTATTGGCGAAATTTCCGCCGATCTGGGTGCCCATGTAACGGTAGGCGTTACTGAAATAACCTATCTCGATATCCAGCTTCTTGTTGAAGGCGGTTTGCCACCATTCCAAACCATTCAAACTGGCGGACGTCGGGAAAAAGCCCACCCATGAGGAAAGGCCCGCGCCGAGCGCGACCGCAATCTGCCCATCAGGCACGCCGTAGCGGCTCGTATCGAACGTAACGGTGGTTTGAGAAATAAAGACTGCGCTCGGCTTTTGGCCGAAATAGACTTGATTGCCGGCACACGCCGAAAATTTGCTGACGCAAGGTGCTACTGTGCCGAAAAAGGTATATTGACCAGGGACGGTGCGAGGCGTGCCCAAAGTATTCGCCGCGAAAGTGCCCTCCCCGATCGAGGAAAACCCGATGCCATATTTCGCGAGCGTCGTGCGGAAGCCTCCCAGGTTGCCGATCAATGAATCGTTGAACGATGGATACGGGATAGCCCAGCCTTTCGGCAGCAGAGTCGCATCCAGCGCTTTCAGCGCAGCCGCATCATTGTCTGCATCTTGCGCAGCGGCCGGAGCACTTATCAGCAGGGCAGAAAGAATGGCGCTTCTCAGCCCAAAGCGAGTTCTCTCTCCGCAAGCACGATATATTCCCCGCACAAAGATCTCCATGTGCCATCCTCCCTGTTTTTAGTGTTTTTAGGTATATTTCGCTCTACACCAGATATTAGCGGCGATTAATGCTCACTGAATTTTCAGCTAGCACCAAAAGTCACTTGTCAACCGAAGACCGCAGATCGTTATTTTACATTATGGATTCCGCAATTCCGGGCATGCTGATTTTCCGATTAGACCTTAGTGTTTGGTAAATTCATGCAATCACGAAAATCACAGCATTGTGCTTCCACCGTTGACACTGATTACCTGGCCGGTAATGAAGCGTGCTTCGTCACGCGCCAGATAGGCGATCGTAGAGGCAACCTCGTCTACATCCGCGGGGCGGCCTTTCGGAATGACGGCCTCCATCTTCGGTATCATCGGATGGCCTTGCGCACGCGCATTCGTGACGAGTGGGGTCTCGACCATGCAGGGCGCAACTACATTGACCGTGATATCGAGCGATGCGAACTCGCGGGCCAGTCCGGTCGCGATCGCGTGGACCCCGCCCTTCGCCGCGTTGTACATGGCATGATCATAGAGCCCGTTGCGGACCGAATCTGCGCCGACGTTGACGATCCGCCCGTACTTGCGCTCGACCATACCCGGCAAGACTTCGTAGCAGCTCCACACGGTCGTCCAAAGATTCCGGTCGATTGTCGCTTGCATGGTCTCGGGCGTGTGCTTGAGGAACGGCAGAATGACGCCGCCGCCCGCATTGTTGACCAAGATGTCGATTTTGCCGTGAGCATCGAGCGCAGCGGCGACCAGTCTTTGCACGCCTTCGCGGCGGCTGAGGTCACCGGAGACCGCAATCACGCGATCGCCCAGAGACGTTGCGCACGCCAACAGATCGGCCTCAACCACGTCGCCTAGAACCAATTGCGCACCCTCGGCGCGCAGGCGGCGAGTCACAGCCCGGCCTATGGGACTGCCGGCGCCGGTGACGATAGCAACCTTGCCCTCGAATTCCTGGCTCACGCGCATTCTCCCGGGCGCTCAAGATCGGCGACGGCAAGCGCTCTATGGCGCGGGTGAGCGGAGCGAATATATTCGACGGCCATGCGTGTATCCTCCAAGTGTCGGGACGCGCGAAGGTTTGCGCAGTCGCCCCTGTCGCGCTCTCTAGACAGTCGTGCGGGTGGTCTCGGCGCCCCATTGCCCAAGGGGGTCCCGGGTCATGCGCCTGCCGGTTTCCTCAGCCTTCTCGATGGCTGCCAGCAGCCGATGCAGCTTCACAGCGTGCTCAAAATCAGGAACGGCGGAGCCCCGGCCCCGAAAATGTGCCGCCGCCTTGGCGTAGAGGCGAGCAACGTTGCCGGACAGCGGGCTTGTCGGCCAATTCGAAGCGGAATGCGGCAATAGCTCGATCGGATGCAGCGACGTTTCCGAGCCCCGAGCGCCGGACAAGGAGAGCCGGGCGAGCTGGATCTGCCCCATCGGCGCAGTGAGGCGAAGATCACCCTCGGTGCCGTGGATTTCCCAGCTGAAGCCTACATCGCGCGCCATGCCGCCCCGCAAATGCAGCGAGAGAGGAATTCCGGATTCCAAGTGCCCGATGACCAGCACCTGATCGGGGCTTGTCATCGGGCACTCCAGACCCGTCTCGGCGATCCGGCTTTTGTCGCGCCGTTGAGCGATAATGGCGCGCACATCCACCAACTCTCCGAGCACGTATTGCAGCGCAGCCAGCGCTTGCCCGGCGGAGATCGTCAGCAAGGTCGTACCATTACGATGATCGAGGGCGTATGCATCCGCGGCGCCGGTCACGGCACCCCAGGGTCCGCCGGCGCCGACCATCGTGGTGGAGAGAACCTTGCCGACGAAACCTTCTTCCACGAGACTCAGGAGTTGCTGGATAGCAGGCGCGACGCAGGCCTGGAGCCCGATGACCGTGGGGATTCCGGCACGCGCGGCAAGACGCGCCAGGTCCTCCGCTTCGTCCAGACCGTTTCCCAACGGCCATTCGCAATACACCGGCTTGCCCGCCTCCAGGGCCGATTTTACGATCCCGTGGTGATGAGGGGTCTTCACCGTCACTGTAACGAGATCGATTTCAGGTGACGCGACCAGTTCGGCCACGTTGGAAAATGCACGAGGAATATCCAGCACCTCGGCCGCAACCGCGGCGCTATCGGCCCTGCTGTTGGCGACGCCCATAATGGCGTAGTCGGAAAGGAGCGCCCGCAGCGCAGGTACATGGGCAAGCTTCGCCCAACCTCGCTGCGCATTGAGGCCGACGATGCCGACATTCAGGAGGTCGTTCGCCATGCTCAAACCTTCACCGACTGGCACCGGATCACGATGCCGAACTCGCCATCGACTGGCCGGAACACATCGATGGCGTCAGCCAGAAGTGATTCTGAACCGCGGATAGCTGTGGGAGAGATTGCTGCGTTCAACTTTCCTCGCCTACAACGCGGCGACTCTCATGGCCACCTTTAGTTCGATCGTTCTACATCGTTCACGGCGTTGGTGCAATAGGATCACATCACCTAGATCCGCGCCGCCGCAGAATCCGCCAAAACGCAGCTAAATGGCTGAGAAATTCCGTAATCCTCATCGGGAAGATCGGAGGAAACGCTGCGCGCCGAACGCCGGTGCAGATCCAAAAAAGCAGTTCATGCGTTTCAATCCGCTAAAACGAACGCTGGTCGCACCGCCGATCGCTGGAGCGCATTTGTGAGAATCTTAGCCCATCATGTCCGCCGCGAAAGGCACGCAATCTCGTACCACGCGCCTCTCCACTCCGAGAGGTTTCGCGCAGGGCACTCCCCGCCCTGGCACGAGCCGGACGACCTCGGTCGTACGCCGTTCGAAGGAACATGCCGAACGTGATGTTCCATCGGCGGATGGCCGCACGCGCCCCTTTCCATGCTTCGGCGATAAAACGGTGGATTTATGCCTTGGAAATCCACCACCCACATGTCCAAGCCGTTTCGGCTCTCTCAGTTGAGGGAATTCGCGCTTTGTCACATCACGAACGAGAGACGTTGAAAGCATATGTTTTATATTGTACTTAGCGAAGGTACCGGCCCGGTTTGAAGGCCGCGATGCTGCCGGGGGACCCGGGTCTCCGACTTGGCGGGCACATAATTGAAGATCGAGAGGAGGATGCCGCATGGACGGTCGCGTGATGGATGAAGGCCTGTCGCTGGAGCACAAGGCCTTCCGCAACACCGTGCAGCGGTTCATCCGTGAACGCATGGATCCCTTCTGCCAAAAATGGGAAAAGGCGGAGAACGGGCATCCCGCGTCGCTCTGGCGCGAGGCGGGCGAACTGGGCCTCTTAGGGCTTCTGATCCCTGCGGAAGAAGGTGGCCCAGGCTGCGATCCGCTGTTCCCGATCTTACTGACCGAGGAAATCGCGCGATCCCCCGCCGGCGCCTCTCTTGGCAGCATTACTTTTGGCGCGGATCTGCTCACCTTGCTCCTCATCGAGTTCGGCACGCCCGAGCAGAAGGCGCGCTACTACCCGCGCATCCTCTCCGGCGAGGTCACGCAGTGCATCGGCATCTCCGAGCCGGATGCCGGTAGTGACGTCAATGCCATCACAACGCGGGCAAGGTCGGATGGCGACGATTTCGTCATCAATGGTCAGAAAACCTATATCTCGCACGGGATGCTCGCTGACCTCTGCTATCTGGTGGTGAAGACCGACGACGATGTCGAGCGCGGGCGCGGCTCGTTGACCATGCTCCTGATGGACCTGAACACCCCCGGCATCGAGCGTCGCAGGATGGATATGATCGCCGCCAAGGCATCGTCGACCGCCGAGCTTTTCTTCACCGACGTCCGCGTACCGAAGTCGACCATTCTCGGGAAGGAAGGCCAGGGCCTGGGAGCAAATATCTCGCAGTTCCTGCTGTTCGACCGGGTGTTGATGTCACTGCGCGCGATCGCGGCCGCGCGATATGCCTTCGATCTTACGCTCGATTATGTAAAAGAGCGCAAAGTATTCGGGAAGCGCGTGTTCGATTTTCAGAACACGCAATTCAAGCTCGGCGAACTCAAAACGAAGCTGATCGTCGCCGACGCCTTTCGCCGCGATCTCATCGCCAAGTTCATGAGCGGCATACTGGATCACATGACCAGCAGTGCGGCGAAGCTCTGGTGCAGCGAACACGAATATGCGGTAACGGACGACTGCCTGCAGTTGCACGGGGGCTTCGGCTGCGTCGCCGAATCCCCGATATCCAAGCTGTTCTCGTTCGCAAGGATCGAGCGGATCTACGGCGGCACCAACGAGATTCAGAAGGGCGCGATCGGTCGCAGTTTGTGACGATCGCCTTCGAATCGCTTCCGTATCGCCCCCTTCGGAACCCATTCGCCATCGATACTGGCGTACCTGAAACGGCCCCGGCCGTCCATGTCGGCCGCAGCCGATCGATATACGGCTTTTGCAAACATTTTCTGCTGGTTGGACACCCCGTCCCGCCAGGATCTGCCTTGGGAGAAGAAAGACATGACGAGCCATGAGAATCCGTCGAGCGAGTTGATCATCCTGGCCAACCTGGCGATCAAGCCCGATGCCTTGGATGCGTTCACCCAGGCCGCCCGTGACGCAGCCCTTGAAACACGACGCGAAGCCGGATGCCTCCGCTATGAAGTTCATGCGGACGCGAAACATCCGGAGAAGATCGTGATTTCGGAACGTTGGACTGACGAAGCCGCGCTTAACGAGCACCTGAAAATGCCCTACGCGAAGGCATTTATTGCCTCGCTGGGGCAGTTCCTCGCCGCCCCGCCCACGATCATGCGTCTGGCACCGTTGAAATTCTGAATGACCGCACTCGCGGTGGCGGGACGGCGATGGCAACCCAGTGCGCAGGCGGCTGCGCCTCGCACTGGCTCGACCACCAGATCGTGGGCTTGATAACGCTGAGGGACGCCGGAACCAAGCCGCTCGCGCTGGCGGGTCCGCCCTTCTCATGGAAGGACTCTACGTCGAACGGTACCAAGACGGCGTGCACGTCAGGCATAATCGGCGAGCGGAGCGCACCAGGCTTGCGCGCTCCCGTCAGGCGGCACGGATCTGGTTGAGGAGGCGCGTGATTTCCTGACGCAGGCTGTCGGACTGGCGACCGAGTTCGCCGGCGGCATTCAGCACCTCGCCGGCCGCGGCACCGGTCTCGCCGGCGCCGGCACTTACCCCACCGATATTTGCCGACACGTTGCTGGTGCCGCTCGCCGCCTCGACCGTATTCCGCTTGATGCGCTGGGTCGTGGCGCCCTGCTGCTCGATCGCCGCCGAGATCATGGTCGAGATGTCGCTGATTTCGGTGATCGTGCCGCCGATATGGTTGATGGCGCCGACCGCCTCCTGAGATCTCGCCGATCTGCTGAGCGATGTCGTCGGTGGCGTTCGCCGCCTGGGCCGCGAGGTTGCGCACCTCGGACGCCACGACCGCGAAGCCCTTGCCTGCCTCGCCGGCGCGCGCCGCCTCGATCGTGGCATTGAGCGCGAGCAGGTTGGTCTGGCCCGCGATCGCCTGGATCAGCGTCACCACATTGCCGATCTGCTGGGCGTCCGCCGCCAGTGCTTCGATGTCGACGCCGGCGCGCCGCGCATCTTCGACCGCCTTGCTGGCGATCTTGGCCGACTGGGCGACCTGCCGTCCGATCTCGCCGACCGACGAGGACAGTTCTTCGGTGGCCGACGCCACGGTCTGCACGTTCGCCGAGGTCTCCTCGGAGGCGGCCGATACGGCGCCGGCCTGCATGTTGGTCTCTTCCGCGATGGACGACATCGACTGCGCCGTCGCTTCCATCTCGTTCGCCGCCGAAGACACGCCATTGACCAACTCGCCCACTTTCGTCTCGAAGGTCTTGATGAGATCGTCGAGCCGCCGGGCGCGCCGGACCTTCGCTTCGTTCTAGGGCTGGGACTCATAACCAGTAACAGACGGCGGCAGCGATGCAGATCGCTGCGTGGAAGTTTGTCGCGAGGCGGTCATACCGGGTGGCGATGCGCCGGAAGTCCTTGAGCCGGTTGAACATGCGTTCGATGGCGTTGCGATTTCGATAGAGGTACGGCGAGAAGCAGTTCTTCCAGACGCGGTTGACCTTGGGCGGGATGTTCGGCGCGGCACCCTTCGCCTCGATCTTCTGGCGTACGGCATTGGTATCGTAGCCTTTGTCGCCATGAACCAGATTGGCGGTGGTCACCCGGTCGAGCAGTGTATCGGCGGCTACGCAATCGGCAACCTGCCCGCCGGTGAGCAAGAAGGCGATGGGACGGCAGTTCCGATCGGTCAGGGCGTGGATTTGGTTGTGCGACCGCCGCGCGAGCGGCCGATCGCCTGGTTCCGCTCCCCCCTTTTCCGCCCGAGGCGCAGCGATGCGCCTTCACGGCTGAAGAATCGATCAATACCTCGGCGGGCGGCCCGCCGGCCGTGGCGAGCGCATGGAACAGGTCCGACCAGACGCCCTTGGCCGCCCAGCGCTGGAAGCGGTTGTACAACGTCTTGCGCGGCCCATAGGCCGAAGGCGCGTCCTTCCATCGGCAGCCGGAGATCAGAACATGCACGATGCCACTGATGACCCGCCGATCATCGACCCGAGGCTTCCCACGAGTGTCCGTTGGCAGATGCGGCTCAAGACGCGCAAACTGAGTGTCGGTCAGCCAGAAAAAACCTTGATCCAAAAACGGTCCCCTTCCGAAGACCATGAATCACAGCCGCAAAGCCGTGGAAAGCCCCTTTATGGGTCCCGGCCCTAGGCCGCCTGCAAGGCCGCCAGGCGGTCGGTTTCGATCATGCTGTCCTTGAAGGTCTGCACGGCAGCGGCCATCTCGCCGATCTCGTACTTGCGGTCGCGGCCGACGATTTCGCCGCCATGTCGCGGCGCGCCAGGCGCCCCATGGCCGCCGTCATGCCGCGGATCGGCACGGCGATGCCCCGTCCAGTGACGAGCGCGATCACCGTGCCGGCCAGGATGCTCGCCAGGCCGACGACGATTGCGATAATGATCGTGGTTTCTAGCTGCTCGGATGCGCCGGCCATTGCGGTCGAGGCTGCATTGCCATATGCGGCGGCAAGCGGTTCCGACGATCAGCGCCTGGTCGTCCGACGCCTTGGGTCTGGCGACTGCCAGTTCCGCCTCGACTTGGCCGGCCCGCTCGGGCGCGGCCGCCTGTTCGGCACGCTCGGCCAGGAGCACCGCCTTCAGCGCTTCGAGATCGTCCGGCAGGGCGTCATGACGCGCACCCATGGCCGCAATCGAATCACAATCGCTGCCGAAGGCTCGGGGAAACGGAGCGGCGGCACCTATCCGGCGCAGCTCAGCCGGAAGGTGTGCCGCGGGTTTCGCCAGTCGATC
>NZ_BMJQ01000038.1 GCF_014643535.1 Aliidongia dinghuensis
GCCTGCTCGTCTATGCGCCGATCGCGCACTGGGTCTGGGGCCCGGGCGGGTTCCTGAACGACGCCGGCATCCTCGACTTCGCCGGCGGCACGGTCGTCCACATCAATGCCGGCGTCGCCGGCCTCGTCGCCTGCCTGATCATGGGCAAGCGCCGCGGCCTCGGCAGCGAGCATTTCGCGCCGCATAACCTGGTGCTGTCGGTGATCGGCGCGTCGTTGCTCTGGGTCGGCTGGTTCGGCTTCAATGCCGGCTCGGCGTCGGGCGCCAACACGAACGCCGGCATGGCGATGGCGGTGACGCAGATCGCGACCGCGGCCGCAGCGCTCGGCTGGATGTTTGCGGAATGGGGCCTGCGCGGCAAGCCGTCGGTCCTGGGCATCGTCTCGGGTGCGGTCGCGGGCCTGGTCGCGATCACGCCGGCCTCGGGCTTCGTCGACCCGACCGGGGCACTCGTCATCGGCATCGTCGCCGGCGTCGGCTGCTACTTCAGCGCCACCAGCATGAAGAAGCTGTTCGGCTATGACGACAGCCTGGATGCGTTCGGCGTGCATGGCATCGGCGGCATGATCGGCGCGGTCCTGACCGGCGTCTTCGCCAAGGCCGCGATCGGCGGCGACGGCAAGAGCGGGCTCATCGACGGCAACCCGGGCCAGATCCTGGTCCAGCTCGAAGGCATCGCCGCCACCGTCATCTATTGCGCAGTCGCGAGCTTCGTCATCCTCAAGGTCCTCGACCTCGTCGTCGGCCTGCGCGTCGAGGAGGAAATCGAGCGCGACGGCCTCGACCTCGCGCTCCACGGCGAGACGGTCCAGTAACGAAACGCCCCAACGAAACACCCCTCGGGTCCTGTCCCCGGACCCCTGGCGTTCCCTGGTCGGCGCCCCTTCGAAAGGAGGGGCGCCGATTTTCGTCTCGCCACCCATAGGGCTTTGATTCTAGAATCCCCTTGAAGAGTCCGGGCTAACGCCGTGATTCGACTTGGCTGTCGATGCGGCAAGACTGGCCCGGGCCGGGGCGCTCGTTCGTGAGGGAAGGCGCCCGTTCGAGAGGGAATAAGTGTTGATCAACGAGCGACTTGACCGGCTCGGCGAGAATCCGTTCGTGCGTCTGAACGCACTCCTGGCGCCGATCACGCCGCGCGCCAACGAGCGGCCGGTGCTGCTGTCGGTCGGCGAGCCGCAGCACGCGCCGCCGCCGTTCCTGGCCGAGGTGATCGCGGCGCACGGCGATCTCTGGAACCGCTATCCGCCCGTCATGGGCACGGACGACTACCGCCAGTCGGTCGCGGATTGGCTGGCGCGCCGCTATGGGCTCGAGCCCGGCATGGTCGAGCCGCAGCGCCACGTCCTGGTGCTGTGCGGCACCAAGGAAGGCCTCTATCTCGCGACCCAGCTGGCCGTGCCGCAGATCGAGTCGGGTCGGAAGCCGGTCGTGCTGCTGCCCAACCCGTTCTACCTGGTCTACCGCGGCGCCGCTTCGATGGCCGGCGCCGAGATCCAGCCGATGCCGACGACGCGCGCGACCGGCTTCCTGCCGGATTTCGACGCGATGGCGCCTCAGACGCTCGAGCGCACGGCACTCGCCTTCCTGTGCAGCCCGGCCAATCCGCAGGGTGCCGTCGCCAGCCTCGACTATCTGAAGCGGGCGATCCAGCTGGCGCGCGAGTACGATTTCACGCTCATCGTCGACGAGTGCTACTCGGAGATCTGGGACAAGGCGCCGCCAACGGGTGCGCTCGAGGCCTGCCGGGCCTTGGGCGGCAGCCTCGACAATGTGCTCATATTCCACAGCCTGTCGAAGCGCTCGAACGCCGCGGGGCTCCGCTGCGGCTTCGTCACGGGCGACCCGAAGCTCATCGCCAAGTTCCAGACCCTGCGCAGCTTCGGCGCGTCGCAGGTGCCGATGCCGATCCAGGCCGGCGCCGCGGCGCTCTGGCGCGACGAGGCCCATGTCGAGGCCAACCGCGCGCTCTACCGGTCCAAGTTCGACATCGCCGAGCGCATCCTCGGCGGCCGATTCGGCTTCTACCGGCCGGCCGGCGGCTTCTTCCTGTGGCTCGAGGTCGGCGACGGCGAGGCGGCGGCGCGCCGCCTGTGGCAAGAAGCCGCGATCAAGACCCTACCGGGCGGCTACATCGGCCTGCCCGACGCGAACGGCGAGAATCCGGGTGCCGGCTTCCTGCGCGTGGCGCTGGTGCATGACGATGCGACATTGACGAACGCGCTCGAACGGCTGGCGCAGGTATTGTGAGGAAGCGGCGCGCGCCATGAACCGTTACTCCATGAACCGCATGCGTGAGGAAGCGAGGGAGACCCGCCGGTGAAGATCGCCATGGCCAACCTGTCGGCCACGCTCGACAAGACCCGCGACAGGACCCGCGACCCGGGCCTGAAGGAATTCCTGCGCCGCCGTCTCAACGAGCTGGCGGGCGGCGTGCTGTTCGTCGCCGCCATCATCCTGTTCCTGATCCTCGCGACATACGACCATACCGACCCGTCGTGGAACCAGGCGATCGACAAGGTGCCGGCCAATTTCGGCGGCCAGTCGGGCGCGATCCTGGCCGACGTGCTGATCCAGAGCGTGGGCTTCGCGAGCGTGCTGGTGCCGACCATCGTCGCGGTCTGGTCGCTCCGGCTCCTCCTGCAGCTGCCGATTCGCCGGCTCTGGGTGCGGCTTACCCTGCTTCCCTGCCTGATGGTGGCGGCCGCCTTGAGCCTTGGCATCTTGCCCGGCAACCTGGGCGGCGTCATCGGCCGGCTGTTCTGGGCGAACATCGCGCTCGGTCCCTTGACCGGCCCCGTCGGCGCCGCGATCGGCGGCCTAGTGGCACTCGGCCTGATCTATGTCCTGGGCCTGACGCGCAGCGAATGGCGCGAGGTCGGCCGCGGCGCCGGCAAGGTGGCCGTCGCCTCGCGCCTGGGCGGCCAGGTGGTCGCCAAGGCCGGCGGCAAGGTCGGGCTCTCCACCTGGCGCTGGGGCCGCAGTCTCGCCGAGTCGCGCCGACGGACAACTGAAGAGCCTGGCGAGGAGCCCGGTGTCGAGCGCACGCCCCGCGAGCCGGCGATCCGCATCCGCCGCCCGGCCGCCGACGCGGCACCGGCGATGGAACGGCGCGAGCCGACCATGGGCGAGCCCGGCACCCACCATCCGGCACCGCGCGAGCCGGTCATGGGCGCCCGGCGCGAGCTTGCCCCTGGCGTGGTGGCACCGAAGCAGGCGGCCCCCGCTCCCGCCAAGCGCGTCGAGCAATCGCGCCAGCAGAGCCTCGACCTCGAGCCGCAGGCGCAATATGACCTGCCGCCGCTCGATCTCCTGGCCGAAGTGCCGCTCGCCCGCGGGCTTGCGGGCCCGAGCGAGGAGGCGCTGCAGCAGAACGCGCTCTTGCTGCTGAACGTGCTCGAGGATTTCGGCGTCAAGGGCGAGATCGTGAAGGTGCGCCCCGGCCCCGTCGTGACGCTCTACGAGCTGGAGCCGGCGCCCGGCACCAAGTCCTCGCGCGTCATCGGCCTCGCCGACGACATCGCGCGCTCGATGAGTGCCGTGTCGGTGCGCGTCGCGGTCGTCCCCGGCCGCAACGTGATCGGCATCGAACTGCCGAACGCCAAGTCCGAGACGGTCTATCTGCGCGAGCTCATGGCGTCCGACGCCTACGAGCGTTCGTCGGCCAAGCTCAGCCTGGTGCTGGGCAAGGACATCGGTGGTGCCCCGGTCGTGGCCGACCTTGCCAAGATGCCCCACCTGCTGATCGCCGGGACGACCGGCTCCGGCAAGTCGGTCGGCATCAACACGATGATCCTGTCGGTGCTCTATCGGATGCCGCCGGACCAGTGCAAGTTCATCATGATCGATCCGAAGATGCTGGAACTGTCGATCTACGACGGCATCCCGCATCTGCTCGCGCCAGTCGTGACCGATCCGAAGAAGGCGGTGGTGGCGCTCAAGTGGACGGTGCGGGAAATGGAGAACCGCTACCGCGCCATGTCGAAGCTCGGCGTGCGCAACATCGAGGGCTACAACGCGCGCCTCGCCGAGGCGCGCGCGCGCGGAGAGGTGCTGTCGCGCCGCATCCAGACCGGCTTCGATCCCGAGACCGGCGAGCCGCAGTTCGAGGACCAGGCGCTCGATTCGAACCCGCTGCCGTTCATCGTCGTCGTGGTCGACGAGATGGCCGACCTGATGCTGGTCGCCGGCAAGGACATCGAGGCGGCGATCCAGCGCCTGGCCCAGATGGCGCGTGCCGCCGGCATCCACATCATCATGGCAACGCAACGCCCGTCGGTCGACGTCATCACCGGCACGATCAAGGCGAACTTCCCGACCCGCATCAGCTTCCAGGTCACGTCCAAGATCGACAGCCGCACCATCCTGGGCGAGTCGGGCGCCGAGCAGCTCCTGGGCCGCGGCGACATGCTCTACATGGCCGGCGGCGGCCGCATCACCCGCGTCCACGGGCCCTTCTGCTCCGACGGCGAGGTCGAGGCAGTGGTGAACTTCCTGAAGAGCCAGGGTCAGCCCAGCTACATCGAGGAAGTGACCGAGGACGAGGGCGGCGACGAGGCGGGCGAGAGCGCCGTGTCCGGCAGCGGTGGCGGCGGCGACGGCGATTCGAACGACCTCTACGACCAGGCGGTGGCGCTGGTGACGCGCGAGAAGAAAGCGTCGACCAGCTTCGTCCAGCGCCATCTGCAGATCGGCTACAACCGCGCCGCCCGCATCATGGAGCGCATGGAGCAGGAAGGCGTCGTGAGCCAGGCGAACCATGTCGGCAAGCGCGAGGTGCTGGCCCCGCCCCCACGCTGATCCCGGCGCGCTGATCCCGGCCCGCTGAGGGCAGGGGCTGCGCAACGTCGCCCTTGCATCGACATAATCGGCCCGCCAAATCAGGGGTGCCTTCCCCTTCTCGCTGAACATCGGAGCGGCCAGATATCATGCCCACCCCGAGGCCCCTTTCCCGCCGCGCGCTGATGCGCGGTGCCGCGGCCGTGGCGCTCGCGGCCGCCCTGGGGCCCCGCCTCGCCCGCGCGGCAGCACCGGTCGCGGCAACCTTGACCGCCCAGGACCAGGCCGACCTGAAGCGGATCGAGAACTATCTCGACAATATCAAGACCATGCAGGCGCTGTTCCAGCAGACGAACCCGGACGGCTCGACCGCCGAGGGCGAGGTTTACATGTCGCGCCCCGGCAAGATGCGGTTCGAATACCAGCCGCCGGTGCAGATGTTCATCGTGTCCGACGGCAATTACGTCGCGATCGACGATCTCGAGCTCAAGAACGTGCAGTTCTATCCGGTCGAATCGACGCCGGTCTGGTTCCTGCTGCGCGAGGCGATCAAACTGTCGGGCGACGTGACCGTCACCCGGTTCGAGCGCGGGCCGAAGAGCCTGCGCGTCACCTGCGTCCAGACCAAGGACCCTGGCAACGGCGCCATCACGCTCGTGTTCCAGGACGACCCGCTGGTGCTGAAGCAATGGATCGTGCTCGATCCGCAGCAGCGCTCGACCACCGTCGCCTTGATCGACCCGCAGCAGGGGGTACAGTTCAAGCCCGAAATGTTCTACCTGCCGACCAACACGAAGGAGCGCGGCTGACCGCCGCCCCTCGCCTCGAGCTCACGCCGGATCGCCGCCGATGCCCAAGCCCATGCCCCTGATCGCCATTCCCTGCTGCCGCCGCGTGCTGGACGAGCACGCCATCCACATGGTCGGCGAGAAATACATCCTGGCGCCACTCGAGGCCGCGGGCTGCCTGCCGGTGCTGATCCCGGCGCTGGGCGACCGGCTGGATCCGGCCGATCTGGTCCAGCGCTTCGACGGGCTGCTCCTGACCGGCAGCCCATCCAACGTCGAGCCGCACCACTATGACGGGCCGGAACCGCCGGCCAACAATCTCACCGACCCGGAGCGGGACGCGACCACGCTGCCGCTCATCCGCGCGGCGATTGCGGCCAAGCTGCCAGTGCTCGGCATCTGCCGCGGCCACCAGGAGTTGAACGTGGCGCTGGGCGGCAGTCTGCATCAGGAGGTCCACGAGGTCGACGGCCGCATGGATCACCGGTCGGACAAGACCGGCACGCCCGACCACAAATACCGGCTCGTGCATCCGGTAGCCCTCGTCCCGGGCGGCCTGTTCCAAGAGTGGGCCGGCGGCGCCGAGCGGCTCGAGGTGAATTCGCTGCATGGCCAGGGCATCGACCGGCCCGCGCCCGGATTGGTCACCGAGGCACTGGCACCGGATGGTCAGATCGAAGCCGTCCGGCTCGACGGCGCTGATTTCGTCGTCGGCGTGCAATGGCACCCGGAATGGCGGGTGCTGGAAAACCCGTTTTCGATCAAGCTGTTCGAGGCGTTCGGCGCGGCCTGCGCCCGTCGGGCGGCCTTGCGCGCGGGGATCGGTCGGGCGGCGTAAGCCGGCATTTCACGCAACCCGACTCTAGCTAACACCGGAGCAGCCAATCAGTTTCATGCAGGACCCGGCCGTCCGGCATGCAACAAGTGCAGTTGTTGCGGCGCTGCGACACCCCAATTATTTTTTTGAAGTGATCGAGGACCTCGACGTCCTGATCCCGACTGGTTCCCCTGCCACATCGGGCTCCCCCAACGGCACTTCACCCCCCGACGCCCGGTCATCCCCCCTGACCGGGCGTCACCCTTTTTCGGGCCCTCTGTCGCAGGAACCAGGCTCGCGGCAGCGTTGAAGCCGTCTCATCCCCATGCTTTCATGCGGGCCCGTCGCCGCCACCCATCCGCCGCCGTTTCTTCGCCAGAGGTCCTTCATGGCTTATGCCGTTCCCGCCCCCGCCCTCGTCACGGTTCCCGTGGTCGGTGGCGATCCCTTCCCCGTGCGCCGGATCTATTGCGTCGGCCGCAACTACGCCGCCCATGCCCGCGAGATGGGCAGCAACCCGGACCGGGAGCCGCCGTTCTTCTTCATGAAGCCGGCCGACGCGATCTTGGCCACCGGCTCGACCATGGCCTATCCGCCGCAGACCAAGGACCTGCATCACGAGATCGAGCTCGTCGTCGCCATCGGCAAACAGGGCAAGGACATCCCGGTCGCCGAAGCGCTGGACCATGTCTATGGCTACGCCGTCGGGCTCGACATGACCCGGCGTGACCTGCAGAACGAGGCCAAGAAGACCGGCCGGCCGTGGGAGATGGGCAAGGGCTTCGACCAGTCGGCGCCGATCGCGCCGATCCACAAGGCGGCCGACGTCGGCCATCTCGCCAAGGGCGCCATCTGGCTCAAGGTCAATGGCGAGATCCGCCAGCAGGGCGACATCGCCGACCTCATCTGGTCGGTCGCCGAGAGCATTTCGTATCTCTCGGCCCTGATGGAGCTCCATCCTGGCGATCTCATCTATTCCGGCACACCCGAGGGGGTCGCGGCCGTGACCCACGGCGACAAGCTCCTGGGCCATGTCGACGGCCTCTCCGATCTCGCGATCACCATCGGCTGAGGCGAGCGGCCCGCGTTGCCGTTAGGGCGATGCGGGCCGGAGCCGCTTCATCAGATATTTCGGCGATTCCTCGAAGCCCTGGCGGGCATAGAATTCGTGCGCACGGGTCCGGCGGATGTGGCAATGCACCTCGATCCGGTCGCAGTTGCGTGCCGTCGCCGCCTCGACCGCCGCGGCTTCGAGCCGCCGGCCGACGCCGCCGCTCCGCGCGCCGTCACCGACGCAGAAATAGCTGATGCGGCAGAAGTCGCCCTCGAGCGGCAATTGCGGGATGAAATGCAGCGAAATGAAGCCCTGGACTTGGGTCCCGTCCTCGGCGACCAGCAACAGGGCATCCGGATGGGCGAGCAGGCGGCCGATCTGCTGGGCGACCAGATCCTCGGTCACCGGATAGTCCAGTTGGAACAGCAGCTTCACAATCGCGTCCTTGTCGTGGACGGTCGCCGACCTGACGATCATCGCCTGCCTCTCGATGCCGGGGGAGCGGCAGATTAGGCGACGGTGCCGCGCACGGGAACGGGTTTGCAAATCAACCCGCCAATGCGTAGGAACCAGGCAAGGGAAGCGAACGGAAGTCGAGCCAAATGAAGATTGCCACCTGGAACATCAATTCGGTCCGCCTGCGCCTCGGCAATGTCGAGCGGTTCCTGGCCGAATCCGATGCGGACGTGCTGTGCCTGCAGGAGACCAAGACGGTCGACGACACGTTCCCGGCGGCAGCGCTCAAGGCGGCCGGCTACACGCACCAGATGATCCACGGCCAGAAGAGCTACAACGGCGTCGCCATCGTCTCGCGCCTGCCGTTCGTCGCGACCGGCGACGCCGCGGGCGCGCGCGGCTGGTGCGGCAAGGAGGATTGCCGGCACATCTGGGCGCGGCTCGCGAACGGCATCGAGCTGCATAATTTCTACATTCCGGCCGGCGGCGACATCCCGGACCCGGTGCAGAACGAGAAGTTCGCCCACAAGCTGCAGTTCCTGGACGAGGTGACGGACTGGCTCGGCGAAGAGGCCGACCGGCGCAACACCATCCTGGTCGGCGACCTCAACATCGCGCCGCTCGAGCATGACGTCTGGTCGCACAAGGCGCTCCTGGACGTGGTCAGCCACACGCCGATCGAGGTCGAGAAGCTGGACAAGTTGCAGCGCGCCGGCGGCTTCGTCGATTCGGTCCGCCATTTCGTGCCGGCGGACGAGAAGCTTTATTCCTGGTGGAGCTATCGGGCGAAGGACTGGGACGCGGCCGACAAGGGCCGCCGGCTCGACCATATTTGGGTCACGCCCGACTTGGCGGGCTCGCTCGCGAAGGCCGAGATCCTGCGGCCGGCACGCGGCTGGGACCAGCCGTCCGACCATGCGCCGGTCATGGTGACGTTCGGATGATCGATCTCGTCATTTTCGACTGCGACGGCGTGCTGATCGATACCGAGCGCCATTGCTGGACCGCCGATGCGGCACTGCTCACGGCGGCCGGCATCGCGATCAGCGAGGAGGAGGTCGCGCGGCGCTTCACCGGCATCTCGTTCAAGGACATGTACCGGGCGCTCGAGGCGGAGCACGGCATCACCCTGCCCAAGGGTTTCCATGAGACGGTCGACGCGGCAATCCGCGCCGCCTGCGTCGCGGCCGGGCCGAACCTGGCCGTGGCCGGCGTTGCAGACGCGATCGCCCGGATCCGCCAAGCGAAATGCGTCGCCTCCTCGTCGAACCCGGCGTGGCTCGAACGCTACCTCGGCCAGGTCGGGCTCTGGTCCGTCTTCGCACCGAACGTGTTCAGCGCCGTCGAGGTGACACGCGGCAAGCCGGCGCCCGACCTGTTCCTGCATGCCGCCCGCAAGATGGGCGTCGCGCCCGAGCGCTGCCTCGTCATCGAGGACAGCGTGCCGGGCGTCACCGGTGCTACCGCCGCCGGCATGCGCGTGCTGGGCTTCACCCAGACCGCCTGGGACCCCAAGACCCACGGCCCGCGGCTGATCGAGGCCGGCGCCGTCGCGACCTTCGACGACATGCGCGTGCTGCCGGCGCTGGTGCGCGAGGCCGACCTCTCCTGAGGCCGCCTCAGCCCCAGTAGCCGGGCTTACCGCTCGGCTTCGGCCGGCGCGGCTTCGGGTCGCGGGCAGTAGGCGTCGGGAAATCGGGCCGCGGCCGTCCGAGCCCGACGAGCAGACCATAAAGCATGGCAAAACTCCCTCATCGCTGTGGTACGCGAGGACTATGCCGCCCGGCCGGCAACAGGGGAAATCGATTGATGCGATTGCATCGATTTGTATTACCTATTGCTGGAGACGCCGCCTGCCGCCAGAGCCGCTAAGTTGGCTTGAAGATGCCGTCGTCGAGAGCGTGCAGCGTCATTCCGGCGGCAAGCTTCAGCGAATCAGGTGCCCGTAACCGCACCTCCTCAATGACGGCCCGAGCACGAACGGGATCAAGAGCAAATATTGACTTCGCCGTATAGTAACGAACAGAGAACTCTGGGTGATCGAGGAGCTTAAACAACTGTTTCCGCGCTTCAAGTCCTCGTGTTTTAAACTCCTTATTTACTGCGTCTAGCTTCTTGTAGGTTCTGTTCGCAGCAGGGGCATCGCCATCCACGACAGCCTTGCCATGGGTCAGTGCCCACGATTCAAAAGAATCTACCAACTCATCGTCGCTCAATTTGCTGAGGTGCTGGCGCGCCATTAACCTTCTCCCTGGCACAGCCGCTAACTCGGCTTGAAGCTGCCGTCATCGAGCATACGCAAAGTCATTCTGGCATCTCCAGCGAGCGCACTTGGGCCGCCCGAACTCACATCTTCAATGATGACTCGAGCACGAGCCGGTTCAAGTGCCAGCAACCAAGTCGCGGCATAGTAGCGAACAGTGAGTTCCGAGTGATCAAATAACCGATTTAGGTTAATTCGCGACTGATCGCCGCGCGCGCTTAGCTCGTCGTGAGCGGCCTTAAGCTTCCAGTAGCTTTTTTTCGCGACGGGGAGATCGCCATTGATAACGGCATTGCCATGCGATCTCGCACTGGCTGCAAATAATTCTATTAGCTCGTTGTCACTAAGTTTTGAGAGGCTCCGCTCGGTCATTTCAGGACTCCGAAGCTTTTCATTGCTTTAAGCCAAACTCGTACCGCTCATCCCACCTCTCGGCTAAGGGCACCGCTGTTGACCCGCCCGCTCAACTGGCTGCTCAGCGCCTGCGAGCGGATCGCCGCCAAGGTCGAAAAGCGAAAGCCGCCGAGGCAACGATGCCCGGCAGCTTCGCTGAGTACGATCGAAGATCGGGCACCCTATGAGCGTAGGCCCGCCTCTCTCGAGGCTAGCGAGTGTCGGTCAGATCTTCTGGAACGGCAAGCAAAAATTGGAACAAAATAGGAACATTTCGTCCACTACCGCCGCAAATCCGTGTTCCCCGCCGCATGCATCGAGACGACCTTGCCGGCCCCGTCCAGGTCGAACGTCAGTTTCTCGCCGACGAGCGCGCCGGCGGTGAATTTGAACTCATTGCCACCGGCCGGCTCCAGCAGGATGCGCGTCTTGGCCGGGTCGCCGGCGCCGGCGTCCTGCCAGGCGAGCCGGCCGTCGACGAGCACGATCTCGGAATCGCGGCCCTCATTCGTGTAGCGGCCGACGTATTTCGACCAGGCGGGATCGGCGACCTGCGGCGCGCGGCCGAGCGCCTCCGCGGCCGTGACCGGGCCGGTCAGTGCCGAGAATGCCTCGTCGACGAAGCGGGTCGGGCCGTTCTCGTCGGCATTGATCAGCACCACGACGCCGAGCTTCGTCGCCGGATCGATGTCGAGCCGCCCGGCATAGCCGGCGCCGCGGCCGGCGTGGCCGATGCGGCTCTGGCTGCCGACCCGCCGGGTCTGGAAGCCCAGGCCCTGGCCGCCCGACCAGTCGGGCCAGACCGCCTGCACCCGCAGCATCTCGCGCCGGCTCGCCGCCGACAGCACGTCGGAGTCCGCATCCGACAGGAACAGCGCGGCGAGGCGGGCCAAGTCGGCCGCCGTCGAGATCACGCCGGCGGCGCCGTACATGCCGCCCATGTGCATGTAGGGCCGCGGCGCCCTGGTGCCGTCGGCCTGGCGATAGCCGTAGCCGACGGCGATGCCCTTCTCGCTGTCCGGCGGCGGGTTGACGAGCGTATGCGTCATGCCGAGCGGCTGGGCGATGTGGCGGATCACGTAATCCTCGAACCGCTCGTCCGAGACCGCCTTCACCAGCTGACCCAGGATGGCATAGCCGAGGTTGGAGTATTTCCACAGCGTCTCTGGCGGGATCGCCGCCTCCTGCCGGTCGAGGTCGGCCATCAGCTGGTCGCGCGTCGGCATCACCCGCTCCTGCCACGAGGCGCTGAGCGGCTCGCGCGGCAGCCCGCCCAGATGCAGCAAAAGCTCGCGGATCGTGATGGTCGGGTGCGGATCGCCGGCGAGCCGGAAGGTTGCCAGATGCTTCTGCACCGGGTCGTCGAGGTCGAGCAGACCGGCGTCGCGCAGCTGCATGATCGCGACGGCGGTGAAGAGCTTCGAGATGGAGGCGACGCGGAACGGCGTGTTCTCGGTGACTGGCGTGCCCGTGGCGACATCAGCCAGGCCGTAGGAATGGACCCAGAGCGGTGTCTGATCGTGGATGACGGCGACCGCCATGCCGGGAAAGCCACGCTTCGTCACTTCGCCGGCGAGCGTCTGTTCCAGCCCCTGAATCGCCGCCAGCACCTTGGGATCGGTGACGATCGGATCCTGGGCGGAGGCCGGCCAGGATGCGAAGCCCAGGAACGCGAGCCCGAGGAATGCGAGCCCTGGCGCCAGGGCAATCCGCTTCACGCGCTCAGCCCTTGGCCATATGGGCGGGGTCGACCTCGGCTAGCACGCGGCGCAGCTGGGCCGTAGTGTTCTCCAGCCGCTGCGCGATCACGCGCATGATGGTGAGCGACATCTTGGGGAACTCGGTCAGCAGGCGGAAGAACAGGTCCTTGGAGATGCGGAGCGTCACGACGCGCGAGCGCGCCCGGATCGAGGCCGTGCGCGGCACGTCGCACAGGATCGCGATTTCGCCGACGAATTCGTTGCGGCCGACGTTGGCGACCGCCCGCGGGCCGCCCGGACCGTCGATCAGCACCTCGGCGTCGCCCTCCATGATGATGTAGGCGGCATCGCCCATGTCGCCCTGGTGGAACACGTATTGGTCGGGGTCGAACGTCACCCGCTCTGCCGTGAACGCAATGAGCTTGAGCTTCGCCGGCTCGATTTCGGCAAAGAGCGGCACCCGGCGCAACATCTCGACTTCTTCGAGCAGACTCATGTCTCTGCCTCAATCAGCTGCATCAACGGCGACTCCGGATGATCGAGCTCGGCGAAGCTGCCCTGCCCGGTCACCTGACCGCCACCCATCACGACAACATGGTCGAACTGTCGGGCGAAGCGGGCGCGCTGCAGCACGGCGATCAATGCCGTATCTTTGCATTGCTCCTGCAGCATCGCCAGGATTTGCTGCTGGCTCACCGGATCGAGCACGGCGCCCGCCTCGTTCAGGATCAAGATGTCGGGTCGCTTGATCAACGCCCGGGCGATCGCCAGCTTCTGCCGCTGCGGCGCGGTCAGGCGCGAGCCGGCACTGCCGACCTGATAGTCGAGGCCGACCTCGCTCACGACCGTGCAGAGCCCCGTCTGCTCGAGCACCTGCGTCACCAGCGCCTGCACGCGCGCCACCCCTTGCGCCGCGTCGAACGCGACCGTGCCGAACAGCACGTTCTCGAGAATGCTGGCCGACGCGTTGTAGCGGTCGGGATCGAAGAACTCGATCAGCGAACGTTGATGCTCCGGCAGATCGGCGCGGAACACCAGGCGCGCCTCGACGACCCGGCGGCGCAGCCCCTCGTCGATCAGACCCAGGCGATGGCGGGTCTCGACCAGGCGGAACGACAGCGCGATCAGCCGGTCGCGGTCCGCCGGCTTCAGCCGTCCGATCCCGACCTGGTTCACCCGGTTGAGGATCGCCCGGTAGTCCGGCAGCTCGTCGTAGGCGATGAAGCTGAACTGGTCGAAGAACTCGTGCCCGGGTGCCAGGTCCGCGAACAGTTCGAGCATGGTCTCGGCGATCTTGGCGCCGGTCGAGATCAGGTCCTGCGTCAGCCCGACCTTGTCCAGCACCTGCCGGACGTGGAAATTGCTCGCGAGCCGCGCGGGCGCGAACGTGTCGTCGACCGGCGTGCCGAACAACAGGTTGTCGCCGAACGACATGTTGGTGTTGTAGCGGTCGATGTCGAAGCGCTCGACCAGCCGCTCCATGCCGGCCTCGACCAGCTGCCGGGCGAGCGCCTCGCGCGCGCCCACGAATCCGGCGGCGGCATCGGGCCGCGCCTTGTCGTCGAGCCGGCCGCGCAGGCCCAGGCGGTAGATGTCGTCCTCGAGATCGACATAGCCCACCACTTCGAGCAATCGCCGGGTCATGGCCGGCACATCGGCGCACCCGGCCTCCGCATAGTCGACCCAGTCGGCCTCGATGTCGAAATCGAGATTGCCGGCGCGGCGCGCCTCGCCGAGCGCCTTCTGCCGGCGCTTGTCGTCCGCAGAATCGCGCTCGGGCGGTCTCACCGGCCGGTGCTTCAGGCCGAACAGCAGATTGTCGCGGATGCTGGCGGCGAACAGGCCGGCGTTGGCACCGATATAGGCGATGCGCCGGCCGGTGACCGCATAGGGCAACTGGTTCACGTCCAGGCCGCCGATCAGGATACGGCCGGTCGTCGGCACCAGGAGACGCGCGAGCAGCATGGCAAGCTCGCTCTTGCCGGAAGTGCCGTTGCCGACGATCGCGATTTGCCGGCCGGGCGGCAGCGTCAGGTCGACGCCGTCGAGGATATGGGCCCGGTCATCCTCGCTATAGCCGAGGCCGCTCGTCGCGATCTCGCCGGCGAGGTGCGGGATCACGTCGGGCTCGGCCATCTGCAGCGTGCGATCGATCAGGCCCGGCGGCTGGAACTGCTCGACGACCTGCTCGTACTTGATCCGGCTGTCTTCCTTGGTTTGGTAGAAATCGAGCAGTTCCTTCCAGGGTGCCGCCAGGTCCTTGTAGGCCGAGAGCACGGCGACGAGCGAGCCGAAGGAGAGCTGGCCGCGGATCACCAGGTAGCCGCCGATCGAATAGAAGAAAAACGGCGTCAGCTGGTTGATCATGTTGTTGAGGAATTTGACGAAGAACTTCCGCTGATAGATCTCGAACCGGATGCCGTAGATCCGGCCGAGCCGCTCGGCGAAGTCGGCAAGCTGCAGGCGTGCCGAGTCGTTGGCATGGATTTCCTGGATGCCGCCGACCGATTCGCCGACCCGGTCGGCGAGCGTGCGGATCGTGCGCACCCGCTGCTTGCCCAGCTGGTTGACCTTGCGTTGCAGCTTCGGGATCACATAACCCTGCATGGGGTAGAGCGCCACCGCCGCGGCGCCCAGCACCGGGTCCTGCACGAACAGGAAGAAAATCGCAGTCAGGAGCGTGCCGCCCTGCTGGGCCGGCAAGGCGAAGGCGTCGCCGATGAAGCCGCCCAGCGGCTCGACCTCGGAGGTGATCATCGGGATGAGCTCGCCTGGCGAGGTGCGCCGGAACTGCAGCAGCGGAAAGCGGAGGATGCGGTGATAGAGCTCGAACCGGAGACGGCGCAGCATGCGTTCGCCGAGCCGACCCTTCAGTACGTTGATCCAGTACTTGAAGCCGCCGTTGACGATCACCATCGCCAGGAACAGGCCGCACAGCAGGGCGAGATAGCTCGTCTGGGTGAAGTGCAGGCTGCCGATTTGCTCGCGCAACCCCTTGCCATTGATCGCGTTGATGATGGTCTTGGGCAGATCGAGCGAAAAATAGTAGAAGGGCAACGACAGGGCCGTCAGCGCCAAAACGGCGAGCTGGTCCCTGTAGCTGTACCTGAGGATGAATCCATAGATGGATTTTTCCATGGGCTGGGCGCCGGGAACGGGTCCGATCACAGGCGGCGCCGCGGCCTCCACAGGGCGCGGTTCGGAAATTTGTTCGATCGTGGCGGGCTGGTCCGTCATGAAATGCTGGTATCCGGGCAGCCTGAGCTATGCGATGGTCGGTGGCCCGCCGAAGTTCCTCCGACGGTCGAGATGTTCCCTTCAGGCATACACAAGCGCGTCCTGATCTACAGCCACGACAGCATGGGCCTCGGTCATCTGAGGCGCTGCCGGACGATTGCGCACGCGCTGGTCGATGCCGACCCGCGTCTTTCGGTGCTGATTCTATCGGGTTCGCCGATCATCGGCAGCTTCGATTTCCGCACGCGGGTCGATTTCGTCCGCGTGCCCGGCGTGATCAAGCTCAGGAACGGCGCCTATACCTCGTTGAACCTGCCCTTCGCGATCGAAGAGACGCTGGAGATGCGCGCCTCCATCATGCGCCATACCGCCGCAATTTTCGATCCCGACCTGTTCCTGGTCGACAAGGAGCCGCTCGGCCTGCGCGGCGAGGTCCGGCCGACGCTCGAGCTGATGCGCGCGCGCGGCGTGCCCTCGGTCTTGGGCCTGCGCGACATCATGGACGAGCCGGGCCAGCTCTCGGAGGAATGGCAGCGCAAGCACGTCATGCCGGCGCTCGAGGACCTGTACGAGCAGATCTGGGTCTATGGCCTGCCGGGGATCTGCGACCCGCTCGAGGGCCTGGCCGTGCCGGCCGCGGTGCGCGACAAGATGCGCTACACCGGATACCTGAAGCGCAGCGCGCCGGCGCATGCCGCGACCGGCATCGCATCGCCGTTCGACGAGCCCTATCTTTTGGTGACGCCCGGCGGCGGCGGCGACGGCGAGACCATGATCGACTGGGTCATCTCGGCCTATGAGGCGACCGACGACCTGCCCTGGCCGGCGCTGCTCGTGTTCGGTCCGTTCATGTCGGCCGAGCGTCAGGCGGCCTTTTCGGCCCGTGTCGCCGCCCATCCGCGGCTGCAGGCCATCACGTTCGACGCCCGGCTCGAACACCTGATGCAGGACGCCGCCGGGATCGTCGCCATGGGTGGCTACAACACGTTCTGCGAGATCCTGTCGTTCGACAAGAAGGCGCTGATCGTGCCCCGCACCGAGCCGCGGCTCGAACAGTTCCTGCGCGCGGAACGGTCGCAGGAACTGGGGCTGACGCGCATGCTGGCCGATGACGGCCGCCGCGCGCCTGCGGCGATGATCGAGGCGCTGCGCCGCCTGCCGGACCAGCCCGCGCCGTCATCGCGCTATGTCGAGGGCCTGTTGGGCGGGCTCGACGAGGTCAACCGGCTCACCACAGGCTTGATCGATCGCCCGACCGAGCTCTGCTCGAAACTGCCTCAGCGTCGCCAGAGCCTCCCGTCCGCATGAGATGGGCGGCATGAGACGGATCGCCGTCGTCGTCAAAGGCTATCCGCGCTTGAGCGAAACCTTTATCGCCCAGGAGATCCGGGCACTCGAGGAAGCCGGACTCACGCTCGACCTCGTCTCGCTCCGGCGGCCGACCGACAGCCAGGTCCATCCGATCCATCGCGAGATCGCCGCGAGCGTCAACTACCTGCCGGAATATCTGCACGAGGCCCCGGTCCGGGTCTGGCGCGCCTGGCGCCGGGTCCGCCGCCGGCCGGCCTACCGGGCGACGCTCGCGCTGTTCCTGAAAGACCTGCGCCGCGACCTGACGCGCAACCGGGTCCGCCGCTGGGGCCAGGCGCTGGTGCTGGCCGCGGAGCTGCCGGACGCCACCGATCTGCTCTACGCCCATTTCCTGCATACGCCCGCCTCGGTCGCGCGCTATGCGGCGCGGCTCGCCGGATGCCAATGGGCGGTCTCGGCCCACGCCAAGGACATCTGGACCACGCCCGACTGGGAGAAGCGCGAGAAGCTCGCCGATTGTGCCTGGGCCACGACCTGCACTGCGGTCGGCCGCGATCACTTGGCAGCACTGAGTCCGCCCGGCAAGCCGGTGCTGCTCGGCTACCACGGGCTCGATTTCCGACGGCTGCCGGCGGCGCCGGATGGCGCAGGCGCGGGCGACGCGCGCAACGGCGGCGATCCCGACCGGCCGGTACGGCTGCTCTCGGTCGGCCGCGCCGTCGCGAAGAAGGGCTATCCGGACCTGCTCGCGGCCCTGGCGCGGCTGCCGGCCGAGCTGCATTGGCGCTTCACCCATATCGGCGGCGGCAAGGACGCGGCTGCGCTCAAGGCGGAGGCCACGGCCCTCGGCCTCGCCGACCGGATCGAATGGCGGGGTGCCGCCGCCCAGGAGACGGTGCTCGCCGCCTATCGCTCGGCCGACTTGTTCGTGCTGGCGAGCCGCATCGCCGCCGATGGCGACCGCGACGGCCTGCCCAACGTGCTCATGGAGGCGCAGAGCCAGCGGCTCGCTTGCCTCGCGACGGAGGTCGCGGCGATCCCGGAGCTGATCGAGACGGAACGGACCGGGCTGCTGGTGCCCCCCGGCGATCCGGCGGCCTTGGCGGCGGCACTCGACCGGCTGATCCGCCATCCCGCGCTGCGCGAGCGGCTCGCCGCCGCCGGCCATGCCCGGGTGCGCGAGCGCTTCGGCTTTAAGACGACGATCGACGAACTGGCCGCCCGGCTTGGCGGATCGCACCTGGGCGGATCGCACCTAGGCGGATCGCAACTGGATGGATCGGTCGCGAACGAGGCGGCATGCGCATCGGCTTCTACGCGCCGCTGAAGCCGCCCGACCATCCGGTGCCATCGGGCGACCGGCTGGTGGCGCAATCGCTGATCCGGGCGCTCGGCCTTGCCGGCCACGAGGTCCGCGTCATGAGCCGGCTGCGCAGCCGCGACGGCCGGGGCGATCCCGTCCGCCAGGCACGGCTCGCCGCTATCGCCTGCCGTCAGCCAGACCGCATCCTGCGGCGGGAGAGCGCGGCTCCACCGGAACTCTGGTTCACCTATCACCTCTATCACAAGGCGCCGGACCTGATCGGGCCGGCCGTCGCCGACCGGCTCCGCATCCCCTATGTCGTGGCCGAGGCGTCCTTCGCCGGCAAACAGGCGGTGGGGCCCTGGACCGCCGGCCATGCCGCAGTCCAGGCGGCGCTCGGCCGGGCCGACGCCGTGATCGGGCTCAACCCGGCCGACGCCGCCGGCGTCCTGCCGCTGCTGGCCGACCCGGGGCGCTACCACGCCCTGCCGCCGTTCCTCGATCTGGCGCCATTCGACGCGGCCCGCGCCGCGCGCGACGAGGCGCGCCGGGCGCTCGCCGCCGCCCGGGGCCTCGATCCCGCCCTGCCCTGGCTCGTTACCGTCGCCATGATGCGGCCCGGCGACAAGCTTGCGTCATATCGCCTGCTGGGCAGTGCCCTCGCCCGGCTCACCGACCGGCCGTGGCAGCTCCTGGTCGTGGGCGACGGCGAGGCCCGGGACGAGGTCATGGCCGCGCTTGCGCCGCTTGAGCCCCGCGTGGCCTGGCTCGGCGCCCTGCCGCCCGAGCGGGTTCCCGCCTGTCTCGCCGCGACCGACCTGCTGGTCTGGCCGGCGCTCAACGAGGCCTGGGGCATGGCGCTGCTCGAGGCGGCGGCGGCGGGCCGGCCGATCGTCGCCGGCCGGGTCGGCGGCGTGCCGGCGATCGTCGTCCACGGCGAGACCGGCCTGCTCACCCCCGGCGGCGACGCGGCGGCGCT
>NZ_BMJQ01000039.1 GCF_014643535.1 Aliidongia dinghuensis
GCCTGCTCGTCTATGCGCCGATCGCGCACTGGGTCTGGGGCCCGGGCGGGTTCCTGAACGACGCCGGCATCCTCGACTTCGCCGGCGGCACGGTCGTCCACATCAATGCCGGCGTCGCCGGCCTCGTTGCCTGCCTGATCATGGGCAAGCGCAAGGGGTTCGGCAGCGAGCATTTCGCGCCGCACAACCTGGTGCTGTCGGTGATCGGCGCCGGCCTGCTCTGGGTCGGCTGGTTCGGCTTCAATGCCGGCTCGGCCTCGGGCGCCAACACGAACGCCGGCATGGCGATGGCGGTGACGCAGATCGCGACCGCGGCGGCCGCCTTGGCCTGGATGTTCGTCGAGTGGGGGGTCAAGAGCAAGCCGTCGGTCCTGGGCATCATCTCGGGTGCGGTCGCGGGCCTGGTCGCGATCACGCCGGCCTCAGGCTTCGTCGACCCGACCGGCGCGCTCATCATCGGCCTTGCCGCCGGCGCCGGCTGCTATTTCGCCGCCACCAGCCTCAAGGCCCTGCTGGGCTACGACGACAGCCTGGACGCGTTCGGCGTGCATGGCATCGGCGGCATGATCGGCGCGGTCCTGACCGGCGTCTTCGCCAAGGCCGCGATCGGCGGCGATGGCAAGAGCGGGCTCATCGACGGCAACCCGGGCCAGATCCTGGTCCAGCTCGAAGGCATCGGCTGCACCGTCGTCTATTGCGCGGTCGCGAGCTTCATCATCTTCAAGGTTCTCGACGCGGTGATGGGCCTGCGCGTCGAGGAGGAAGTCGAGCGCGACGGCCTCGACCTCGCGCTTCACGGCGAGGCGGTTCTCTAGCACCTTGAACGCCCCGGCGGCGCGCCACCAAGAGCGCGCCGCCTCCAAGACCTACTGTCAATTCAAGGGACGCGCCCGGATCCGGGGCCGCGAACGCCTGACGTTCGACGGCCGGTCCCCGTGCGCCCCATCCGGGGGACGAATACGATGACGTTGCGGAAATTCTCGCTGGCGGCCCTGGCCGCTCTCGGCAGTACGGCAGCTGTCGAAGCCCACGCCCAGACGGCGGCACCGGCCGCCGCGCCCGCGGCCGACGCACCCACGACCGACGCCCCGGCGGCACCGGCGGCCTGGTCCGACACGCTCAAGCTGCACGGCTCGATCGAGGCCGGCTTCACGATCAATCCGGCGGGTCCCGGCAACGGGCTCAATTTCGGCCAACTGTTCACCGACAAGGCGAACGAGCCGCTGTTCAACCAGGCGCTCCTCACCTTCGAGCGGCCGCTCGATCCCAAGGCCGAGGGCGACGATTACGGCTTCAAGCTGCAGGGCATGTTCGGCACCGACGCCCGCTACACCCATTTCCTGGGCGAACTCGACCGCACCTTCCACGATCGCCACCAGTTCGACATCGTCGAGGCGAATTTCCTCGCGCATTTCGCGGCACTGACCGACGGCGGCGTCGACATCAAGCTCGGGCAATATTCGACGCCCATCGGCTATGAGGTGATCGATGCGACGGCGAACCCGTTCTACTCGCACTCCTACATCTTCAACTTCGGCATCCCGCTGAAGCACACCGGCGGCTATGCGACCTTCCACGTCAACGACACGCTCGACATCTATGCCGGCGGCGACACGGGCGTGAACACGTCGCTGTTCCACGGCGACAACAACGGCGTGCCAGCCTTCCTGGGCGGCTTCGGCCTCAACAACCTGCTCGACGGCAAACTGACGGTGCTCGCGCTCACCCATATCGGCTCGGAGGACCCAAGCAACTCGATCCCCGACGCGGACCACCAGATGCGCTGGATCAACGATATCGTCTTCACCTACAAGCAGGACGACAACAATACCTATGTGGCCGAGATCAATTATATCAAGGAGGATGGCTTCCACGCCCAAGGCTATGGTGCCGCGGCCTATTTCATCCATACCGTGAACGACAACCTGTCGGTCGCCGGCCGCGCCGAGGTCTGGCGCGACGCCAACGGCTTCTTCGTCGGCGCCTTTCCGCACCCGCTCGACTTCGTGAACTCCGAAAGGGGCTTTCCGGCGACCGTGATCAGCGCCGGCAAAGCGACCTACAGTGAAGTCACGCTGGGCCTCACCTACAAGCCGCCGGTGCCCGACGCCATCAGCGGCACGATGATCCGGCCGGAGCTGCGCTACGACCGGGCGCTCGCCGGCGGCACGCCCTACGACAACCAGACCGCCAAGGGACAGGTGACCTTGGCGTTCGACATCGTGATGCCGTTCTAAGAAATGAAAACGGGGCCGGTCGAGCCGGCCCCGTTTCTCGAACTTTTATGTCTCGGGCAGCGTCGTCGGACGAACGATCCCTTAGGCAGACGGCCTCTCAGGCGGCCGTCGTCGACATGCGCGGCATCACGCGGACGCCGCGGTCGACGATCTGGGTCCAGAACCGGTCGACCCGCTTCAGAGCCGCGTTCGTGGTCTCGAGCGTCGGCGCGTCGACCGGCGTGCCGTTGAGGCTCGCGATATGGCGGTCGTGCATGGCGTCGAGCTTGGCGCACAGTTCCAGGCCCTTCGGCGTCACGCGCACCCGGATCGACCGCCGGTCGTGCGGCGAGCGCTCCTGGACGAGATAGCCGTTCTCGACCATCTTCTTGACGTTATAGGACACGTTCGAACCGAGGTAGCACCCGCGCAGGGTCAGCTCGCCGACCGTCAGCTCGGCCTCGCCGATGTTGAACAGGATCAACGCCTGCACGTTGTTGATATCCTGCACCCCGAGGCTATCGAGTTCGGTCCGCACCAGTTCCAGGAACTGACGGTGCAAGCGCTCGACCAGCGCGATCAGGTTCAAATAGGACTCTTTCATGCCCGCCTGCGGTTCGAAGAATGCGTTAACCTTATCAAACGGATCTCGGGTTAAATTTCGCTTAACTTGAGCAAAAGCTCTAGCATCTTGCCCTGAAAGGCAAATCCCGCCCGGCATCCGTCACGAAACGTCGAGTTCGTCGGCCGGATTCTCGAACGGCACGAAGAACTGGTCGATCCACGCATCCTGGACTTTGTCCAGCTGCGCCGGCCGCCAGGCCGGCTTGTTGTCCTTGTCAATCAGGATGGCGCGCACCCCTTCCGCGAAATCGTGCCCTGCGACCGAGCGGACGGCAAGCCGATATTCGATACGCAGCATGGCAGCGACGTCGGATCCGAACACACGCCCTTCGCGCAATTGCCGGAGCGTGATCCTGAGGCTGGTCGGCGAAGCCCGGCGAATCGTGTGCAGCGCCTCCGCCGCCCAGGGGGCCGTTTCCGTCTCGAGCGCCGTCACGATCGCCTCCACGCTGTCGCTGGCGAAGATCCGGTCGATCGCCGCCTGGTCGTCGAGGAGTGGGCTCGCGCCGGCGTCCTGGTCATGCGCTTTGAGGATGCGCGACACCACGGCATGATCGAGGCTCGACTCGGCGGCGAGGGCATCCACCAGCGCGTCGAGACCGGGGGATGGGGTGAAATGGCTCGCGAGCCCGACCGCCTTCAGATCCGCGGCCTTCAGGCGACGGCCGGTGAGGCCCAGATAGACCCCCATCTCGCCCGGGCACTGGTTGAGGAACCAGGTGGCGCCCACGTCGGGGAACAGGCCCAGCACGGTTTCCGGCATGGCGACCATGGTGCGCTCGGTCGCGACCACGAAGCCGCTATGGAGCGACAGGCCGCAACCGCCGCCCATCGTGACGCCGTCGATGAGCGCGACGAACGGCTTCAGGTACCGGTGGACATGGAGATTCAGCCGATATTCCTCGGCGAAGAACGCACGGGCGAGCGCATCCTTGTCGACGTCCGCCGGCGCCGTCACCAGTGCCCGCACATCGCCGCCGGCACAGAACGCCTTCTCACCGGCGCCGCGAATCAGCACGGCGTCGACGGCCGCCTCCGCGGCAAAGGCCGCGAGCGCCTGGTCGAGCGCCCGGATCATGCCGAGGCTGAGCGCGTTGAGGGCCTTCGGCCGATTGAGCGTCACGATGCCAAGGCGGCCGCGCGTCTCGACCAGCACCTCGTCGGGCGGGAACTCGAGCGGCGGGGCGGCGGGATGATCGGCCATTTGCAGGCTAGGCTCCATACGTCAGAAAAGGGCGTCAGGAACGAGGTCGGGCGCGAGCATAGGCCGTGGCCGCGGATGCTTCAATCCGGCGCGGCTCTCCCATCTGTCCGACGATTGTCATCGTGCCGTCCAGGCTCTACCGTGGCACCTCAATCGCGTTCTCGTCTCGTGGATGTTGCCTTTGTCGTCTTCGTTTCTCGGGGCCTATCCCCGCACCCGCCTGCGCCGCAACCGGCGCGACGACTGGTCCCGCCGCCTGGTCGCGGAAAATGTGCTGACCGCGGGCGACCTGATCTGGCCGGTGTTCGTGCAGCCGGGCGACGGCCAGCGCCAGCCGATCGCGGCCATGCCCGGCGTCGAGCGCCTGACCATCGCTCAGCTGATCGACGCCGCAGGCGAGGCCCAGGCGCTAGGGATTCCCTGCATCGCGCTCTTTCCGGCGACCGAGCCCGCGCTCAAGACCGAGGACGGGCGCGAAGCCTGGAACGAGGGCAATTTGATCTGCGAGTCCGTGCGCGCATTGAAGCGCCATTTGCCGGACCTGGGCGTGCTGTGCGACGTGGCGCTCGACCCCTATACCACCCATGGCCACGACGGCATCCTGGTCGAGGGCCATGTCGCCAACGACGTGACGGTCGAGGCACTGGTCCGCCAGACGCTGGCCCAGGCGCGCGCCGGCTGCGACGTGATCGCCCCCTCCGACATGATGGACGGGCGTATCGGCGCCATTCGCGACGCGCTCGACGCCGCCGGGTTCGAGCATGTCCGCATCATGTCCTACGCCGCCAAATACGCCTCCGCCTTCTACGGGCCGTTCCGCGAGGCGATCGGCTCCAAGCGCACGTCGAACCGGCCGCTCGACAAGCGCGGCTACCAGATGGATCCGGCGAATAGCGAGGAAGCGCTGCGCGAGGTCGCCTTCGACCTCGAGGAGGGCGCCGACATGATCATGGTCAAGCCCGGCCTGCCCTATCTCGACATCATCCGGCGGGTGAAGGACCGGTTCCACGTCCCGACCTACGCCTATCAGGTGAGCGGCGAATACGCGATGCTGCGCGGCGCCATGGACAACGGCTGGCTCGACGAGCGGGTCGTGCTCGAATCGCTCATGGGCTTCAAGCGCGCCGGCGCCGACGGCGTCTTGACCTATTTCGCGATCGAGGCGGCGAAGCGGCTCAAGGCGGGGTAAGGCCTCCTCGCCTCGCGTAGGTTTCTACACCACGCCCGCGAAGAAGCGGGCGATCGCGCGGTCGTGCCAAGGCGTGATGCTGCCGCGGGCGTGGAATCCCACATGGCCGCCGCCGCGCGGCAGCAGCGCCGAAACATGGGCATAGGCGCTCCAGTCGACGGTGCGGTAGCTCTCGGTCGGGATCCAGGGATCGTTGAGCGCATGGACGACGAGCGTCGGCCGGTCGATCCGGTCAAGGAAGCCCAGCGCCGCGTTCTGCGCGTAATAGTCGTCGGCGCTGGCGTAGCCGTTGCGCGGCGCCACGAACGTGTCGTCGAACTCGTAGACCGTGCGTGCCTGTTCGACCGCCCGGCGCTCGTCCGGGGAGAGCTGGGCGCCCGGCGCCAGCGTCTCCGCCTTCATGGTCTTCAGGATCTTCAAGTGGTAGAGCCGGTTGCGCGGCTCGAGGATCCGGCGCGACGTCGCGGCCAGATCGATCGGTGCCGAGACCGAGGCCGCGACCCGGACGTCGTGGCCGTGGGCGCCCTCGCCCATGAACTTCAGCACGATATTGCCGCCCAGCGAATAGCCGATGAGCACGATGCCCCGGTCGGCGAGGCCGGGCGGCAGTGCGCGGAGCGCTGCCGCCAGATCGTCGCTGCGGCCGGCGTGGTAGTGCCCGCCGGAAAGCGCCCGCGACGGCCCGGCGCCGCGCAGATTGAGGCGCACGACCGGATATCCGAGGCTCAAGAGATACCGCGTCGTACGGATCATATAGGTGCTGCGCTCGTCGCCACCGAGGCCGTGGACGACGACGGCGAGCGGCCGGCCCTTGGGCCGGCTGTCCGACGGGCGGTCGAGCCGGGCCGCAAGGGCATCGCCGGTGCCGTCGCCGAGCGGCAGCACCAGCCGTTCGCCGCCGGCCACGTCGACCGGCGTGCGGAAGATCGTGTTGCGCAGCGTCTGCAGATCGGGACCGTACCAAGGAAAGCGCGGACGGAACGGTTCGAATTCGGAATGGGGCAATAGCATCAGGTAAAGAAACTCTCGATCCGGGCAATCTGGGCCTCGTCCATCAGCGCCGGCGCATGGCCCGCGTCGGCCACCTCATAGAGCTCGGCCTTGGGACCGCGACGGGTCATCTCCTCAGCGGTCTCCGCCGTCAGCAGGTCCGACTGCGCGCCGCGGATCACCAGGGTCGGGCATTGGATTCGATCATAGAACGGCCAGAGATCGACGTCGGTCAAGGGGGCGGCCGTAAAGGCCTGGGCGATCGCCGGGTCGTATCCGAGGCCGAGGCTGCCGTCGGCGCGGACCCGATGGCTGGTCTCGGCCATGTGGCGCCATTCCGCGTTGGAGAGCGGGCCGAACGCGGAATGCACCGCGCGCAGATGGCGTTCGAGCTGGTCGAGATCGGCGAATTCCGGATCGAGCCCGACATAGCCGGCGATACGCTCCAACGCCGCCACCGGGATGAACGGACCGACGTCGTTCAGCACCAGCCGGCGGATGGGCGAGCCCGGCTGGCACGCCAGCATCATGCCGATGATGCCGCCCATCGAGGTGCCGACATAATCGATCTCCTCGGCACCCAGGCGCGCGATCAGGCTCGCGACCGTGCCGAGATAGACGGGGTAGCTGTAGTCGGCGGCATCGGCGAGCCAGGCGCTGCGCCCACGGCCAGGCATGTCGGGGGCGGCGACCGGCCCGCGCCGGCTGAGGCGCTCGCCCAGCGCGTCGAAGTCGCGGCCGTTCCGCGTGAGGCCATGGACGCACAGCGTCGGCCGGCCGACCCCTGCAGCCGGGTTTGCCTCAGAGGGGCCTGGCCAATAGCTGTAGGCGATCCGATGAAAGCCGTGCGGGCCGAGGCACGAGAGGCGTTGGGGCTGCATCGAGGGCGGCAGGGCGGCGTCGGTTATCGGCATGGGGCGGGCTCGCGAGGCTGGGATCGGCTCGGATCATATAGGGCATGACGGCCGGCGCGCGAGACGCCCGTCTTCACCGCCGCTAAAACGCCGCGGATCCCGGCGGCGGCAGCGGTGGCAGGGTCGGGCTGGTCAGCGGCCGGCCGAAGAAATAGCCCTGGCCGAAATCGACGCCCAGGCCTGCGGCCGCATAGGCCTCCTCGCGCGTCTCGATCATCTCGCCGATCGTCTGGGCGCCGAGTTCGGCGCAGACCGCCGCGATCGAACGCAGCAGCGACTGGTCCCGCATGTTGTTCATGCCGTCCTTGAGGAACAAACCGTCGAGCTTCACGAAATCGATGGCGAAGCGCCTGAGGTAGGTATAGGCGCCGAAGCCGGCGCCGAAATCGTCGAGGCAGATGCGGTGGCCGAGGCCGCGCAGATGCTGCAGGAACGCGTCGGCCTGGTCGAAATCGTCGATCGCGCCCGATTCCGTGATCTCGAACAGGAGCTTGCTGCGATTGATCTGGGCGTCGGCCAGGAGCCGGATGAGGCGCGTCATGAACGCCTGGTTCGCCATCGACTTGCCCGACAGATTGATCGCGACCGGTGCCGCCATCGGCGTGCTCGCCATCAGGCGCACGACCTTTTCGCACACGGCGAGGTCAAGCTCGGCCGCCATGCCGACCTCTTCGCTGAAGACGATGAACTCATACGGGCTCTCGCCCGGCGCGAAGCGCGACAGCACCTCGAAATGATGCACCTCGCCGGACTCGAGATCGACGATCGGCTGGAACACCAGCGAGAAATCGCCGCTCGAGACGGTCGTACGCATCTGTGCCACCCGGTCGAGCGTTTCGTCGACCATGCCGGCGAGCGCATCCTCGAGCGAGGCCAGCGAGAAGTCGCGCCCGTCGGACTCCGAGAATTTCTTGACGCAATAGGCGAGCGCCTGCGCCGCGTTCTTGTCGGCGAGATCGGCGGCCTCGACCACGACCTGGGCCGAGCGCACGGAGAGCGGCCGGCGATTGGGCGAGGCGGCTGCGGTGATCGAGGCGAGCTCGGCCTCGATCGCGCCGGAATCGAGGCCCGGCCGCTGCACGAGCGCGAATTCGGAGTCCGAGATCTGGGTCGCGGCGTCACCGCCCGAGGACGAGAGACGCAGCACGGCGCCGATCTCGCCCATCAGTTCGTTGCGCCGTTCTTCGCTCAAGCGCTGCTGCAGGGCCGAGAGCCCTTCGAGATGCAGCATGGTGAGCGATACCGACGCATCGCCGGTCGCCTGCGACACGCGCTTCAGCACGTCCGGCAGCGCCTCGGCGTCGAGCAGCCGGGTCTGCGGGTCCCGCCCCTCCTCGATCTCGGCCGAGAACGGTGCGACGAGATGGGAGAGCGACAGGTAATAGTGCGACGTGGCACCGCCGAACCGGCAGCCGCCGAGCGAGACGCGCGTAGCACCACCGTCCGGCCGGGCAAGCGGGATCACGATCGGCTCGATCCGTTCCGTCTGGGCGAGACCGTCGAGCACCCGTGCAGCGAAGCTCTGGTCGGCCGGCGGGAACAGCCCGACGAACGGGCGGCCGACGAGCGCGGAGGCAGCAACGCCGATCAGGGTCTGCGCCGCTCCCGTCGCGAACACGATCCGGCGGTTCGCGTCGAGTTCGATAAGCAAGTCCGCCGCAGCAAAGGCGAAGGCAACGAAACGGTCGCGGTCCGCGCGGATTTCCGCCATTAGACACAAAGTCCTTCGCACAACGCCGACGTGCGGCAAGATTAATCAGTAATAGCACAGGGCGCCGCCGCTCGCCTATCGCGCGATATATTGCGCAAGGCGCGCGGAAGCCCCCTGATCTACAACCGAAAATTAAGCCGCGTCACCCCGCCAGGCAGCCTCGAGCCGGGCGACATCGAGTTTCACCATGCCGAGCATCGCCTGCATGACGCGCCCTGCCTTCACCGGATCCGGATCGCCAAGCAGCCGCGGCAGCGCCGTCGGCACGACCTGCCAGGAAATGCCGTAGCGATCGGTGAGCCAGCCGCACTGCACGGGCTTGCCGCCGTCGGCCGTGAGCCCCGCCCACAGCCGGTCGACCTCGGCCTGGGTCTCGCAGTCGATCGCGAGCGACAGCGCATGGGTGTATTCGACCTTCATGCCGCCGTTGATCGCGACGAACTTCTGCCCGGCGAGCACGAATTCGATCACCAGCACCGTGCCGGCCTTGCCGCCGGGGCTGTCCATGACGTTGCGCTGGACGTGCAGGATGCGCGAGTCCGGCACCACCGACACATAGAATTCGACAGCCGCCTCGGCATCGCCGTTGAACCAGAGGCAGGGTGAGATCTTGGCCATGGGAACGCTCCGTTCGGATGATGACGACCGAAGGACGAACGAGCGAGATCGACGCCGACAGCGGCGAACCAAATTCTCCCGCGTTGCGACGCTAGACCTGTTGGATGTCCGCCAGGCGCGGCTGCACGATGCGCAGGTAGTCCTCGACCATCACGACGATCGACCGGTCGAGCCGGCCGGCGTTGAACGCGATTTCCGCATAGCGGCCGGCCAGCTCCCGGTCACAGATGACCTCGAGCCCGCCGAACGACACGGGCGGGATGGAACCGATGACACAGCCGGTCAATTCCTGCGCCACTTCGGCCGGGGCGAAGCGCATCTTCCGCCGGCCGCAGAATTGCGCGAGCTTCTTGCCGTCGAGCCGCCGATCGCCCGGGATGATCGCCAGCACATGGCGCGCCGCCTCGCCCGCCGCCGCCGACAGCTCGCAGACGAGCGCCTTCGCCCCCTGGCCGATCTCGGTGCCGCGCACTTCGGCCACATGCTCCGACCGGCCCGCGGCATCGTGCGCTACGACGCGAAAGCGCGCTTTCTCCTGCGTGAACAACTCGACCAGACGCTCGAAGATTTCCGTCATGCTGCTTGGGTTCCCGGACGGGTGTACATCGGCTTGTCGCACGGCGCCCACCCTCACGACAAGCCGCCGCCCATGCGAGCATTACGGGTTTGGCGGCGCAGCGCTTACCTGGCGCGCAACCCACGCCCGGGCGCTCGCGGCGTTGAAGCGCCGGGGATTGAACATCCAGTGGGCTTGGCCGTAGGCGCCGCCGAAATCATGCCCGCCCGCCTCGAGCGGCGGGCCGCGATAACCGGCCCAGGCAAGGGCACGGCTGAGCTCGTCCGGATAGTGCTTGAGATAGACCCTGAGCTCCGTCGCCCCATCCCACAGGATGCCGTCCAGCTCGACGAGGACGAGCGCCTTCGCCAACAGCTCGGGGGCGATCTTGAAAGGGTCGGTCATGGCGCCCGGTAGACCAGGTTCGACACGGTCGACCGGACCCCGCAGGCGATCGGAATCAGGATCGAGACGGCGGGCGGCGGGTTGGCGAGATCGAGCAGTGCAGAGTTGGCGCAAGAGCTCGCAAACAGCAGCGACGAATATCGGTTCGTGTTGGTGAAGAAGATATTCGAGGCGTCGTGCACCGAGACCACCCCCGGCCCATCAGGGTGCCCGCCGGTCACCGGCACGCCGTCGCGGCCGAGGAAACGGAAGGCATTGTCGTCGAAGGAGACATTCTTCGCGGACGACAGGTTGACGAGCGCCGTATTGCGATTGGCCGTGAACAAGTTGCGATAGACCAGGATGTTCTGATTGATGGGCGCCGCCGGGGTGCCGGCCCCGATCACCTCGTCCTGATCGTTCGGGAAATCCGCGGCCTCGCCAAGCAGATCGAGCGCATAGAAGCCGGCGCCATGCGCCGTGCCGTCGAACACATTGTCACTGACGATCACTTCCTGGGCGCCTGGCCCTTCGCCCCAATATTGGCTCGCGAGCATGTACAGCTCCTTCAGCGTCTGCCCGACGAAGCGATTGTGGCTTACGAGGCCGAACGGCGTCTGCACCAAAAGTGCCCGCGCCCGGTTGAATTCGAACGAACTGTCCCTGATGACGTAGCGCGCGCCCGCGGTGCTCGTGAGGTCGGCCGCGATGAACCCCGCACCGCCGAGATCGGCCGCGACGTTCCGATCCAATGTCAGAAGGCTGTTGTTGCCAGTCCCTGGGCTCGTGACCGATGTGATTTTGGCGACACCCATGAAGCGCAAGGCCTTGTCGAACAGCGCCACTGTATCGCCGCTCGCGGCCACGTCGAATGCCGGCCATTGCAGCTGGTCCGGATGGCTCCGGTCGAAGGTGAAGGTCGCCATGGGCGTGGTGTTGTTCACGGGCGTCGGCGTGAACCGCACGATCGGCGTATTGAGATCGAAGGCATCGTCGCCCTGATAGGCGAAGGAACTCTGCTCGATGATGACGTCGCCGCCGACGCCGGCGGTCATGAGCGAGCCGTTGCCGGTCGCGGAGATCGGCTGGCCGGCCATGCGGCCGAGCGTCACGTGCGTGAGGCGGAGCCCCCGCCCCTGGCCATAGATGAACCCCGCGCCGATCAGGTTCTCGAGTGCGACGTTGTCGAATGTCACGTCCTCGCCGGCAACGGTGATCGCCGAGCCGAAATTATAGTGGCGCAGCAGCACTGCCTCGCCGACCTTGAACAGGACGCCGTAGCTCGGGATGTTCCGGACCGTGCAGCCGACCTTCGCCCGCACCGCCGGCGGCTCGGCGCAGGTCAGCGCCGGGCTCGATCCCGGCGTGACGCCGTCGCCGCTGTAGGAGACATCGTCGTTGATGTTCACCAGGTCCCAATGGTCATGGGCGCGGTCCCACGACGTCGCCGCCACGACCATGCCCGGCAGGCCCACGGCATGGGCCGGGTCTATCCGGACGTCGTAGGTATAGCCGTTGTTGCCGTTGCCGCCGACCGCGACGACCGTCCCGACAGTGGCGATGCGCAGCCTCGGCCAGGCGAAGGTGAAGTTCCGGAACGCGACGCGCGCGACGTTCGGCAGATTGAGCCCCAGGCAGAAGTCGGAGAAATTGATCGTCGAGCCCTGCCCGTCGATCACCAGGTCCGTCGCACCCGAAGGCAGCTGCCAATGGACGTATTTCGGCTGGTGATCGCTCGGCGTCGTGCAATTCGAGTTGAGTGCAAAGTCGAAGTCATAAGTTCCCTTGGGGAATTTTATGATCGTCTGAGATCGCGGCGCCCCCGTCGGGTCATAGAGCACGTTATTCAGATAATCATAGGCCGTCTCGCCGGCCGCGATCGGCGGCACGTCATATTCGGATGATGTGACGGGCGCCTTCACGACAGCGGCGACCGACCGGCCGCCGGGGCTGACGAATTGCACCGACACATCGCCCTTGGCGGGCTCGTAGGTCGCGGGCGAGACCGACGCGACATAGCGCGAGTAGGCCGGTAGGCCTGTCTCTTCCGCGGCCAGAGCCGACACCGTAGGCGCCGCAAGCAGCAGCATCGACAGCGCTGCCAATCGAAGACCACAAGACCGGACCTGCATCGAATCCCCCCGAATCCGCGCAATCTGTTCGAGCGCTAAAGCAAGGCCACACCCTCGATCAAACAACACCGCATCGGTCGACCGGCGCGAACCAAGGCGCGAAAGGAGCAACGAAGCTTCAACCCCATTGCCGGCGCATTAGCCAACAGCGCCCGGCTCGATAAGTTTCCGCTCCCGCACAGACGCGCGATGGCTTTTCATGAAGGCATCAGGCCGGCGTGGACCCAACGCCCCCTTCCCTCCGCCCATTGCCCGCCCGCAGCCCCTGCGCTATGCCTCTCGCCTTGGCGGTGTCGAGCCTTAGGGAGCAGTCATGTCGGTTTCGGGCCCACTTTCCGGCGTCGTCGTCGCCGATCTGTCGCGCATCCTGGCCGGGCCCTATTGCACCATGCTGCTGGCCGAACTCGGCGCGCGCGTCATCAAGATCGAGACGCCCGGCACGGGCGACGACAGCCGGCACTACGGCCCGTTCGTCAACGGCAAGTCGGCCTATTTCACGTCGGTCAATCGCGGCAAGGAATCGATCGCGCTCGACCTCAAGAAATCCCAGGACAAGGCGATCTTCGAGGCGATCCTGACCAAGACCGACGTGCTGGTCGAGAATTTCCGGCCGGGCACCATGGAGAAGCTGGGCTTCGGCTGGGAGCGCTTGAAGGCGCTCTATCCGCGCCTGATATACGCGGCCGCCTCCGGCTTCGGCCATACCGGCCCCTACGCCCAGCATCCGGCCTACGACATGGTGGTCCAGGGGCTGGGCGGCATCATGTCGATCAACGGCCACCCGGGCCAGCCGCCGGCACGCGTCGGCGTGTCGGTCGGCGACCTCGGCGCCGGGCTCTACACCACGGTCGCGATCAATGCGGCACTCTATCACCGCGCGATGACCGGCGAGGCCCGCAAGGTCGACGTCGGCATGCTCGACTGCCAGATGTCGCTCTTGGAGAACGCGATCGTCCGCTACAACGCGACCGGCAAGGTGCCGGGCCCCCTGGGCGCGCGCCATCCCTCGATCACGCCGTTCGAGCCCTATCACACGGCCGACGGCTTGCTGATCATCGCCGGCGGCAACGACGGACTGTTCGCCAAGCTGGCGATGGCGCTCGGCCTCGAAGCGCTGCCGTCGGACCCGCGCTTCAAGACCAACGACCTGCGCAGCCAGAATGCCGAGGCGCTGAAGGTGGCGCTCGAATCGGTGCTCAGGACCAAGCCGATGGACCATTGGGTCCAGGTGCTGGAGACGGCCGGCATCCCATGCGGGCCGATCAACACGATCGACCGTGCGCTCAAGCACCCGCAGGTCTCTGCCCGCAACATGCTGGTGACGGTCGACGACCCGGTGATCGGGCCGATCAAGGTCGCCGGCAACCCGCTCAAGATCGAGGGCTTCGCCGATCCCGCGACCCGGCCGCCGGCGCCCGAGCTCGACGGCGACCGGGCACGCATCCTGGCGGAACTCGGGCTTTAAGTCGGTATTCGACCGGATCTGGCCGCCGGAAGCGTTCGGCCCCATCTCTTCCTCGGCTCACGGAGTGAAGTCGGATGCGCTGGCTGAAGCGGCTTTCGCTGTTCCTGATTATCGTCGTCCTAGCCGCGGCCGGCGGCGGCTGGGCATTCCTCAGGGCATCGCTGCCGCAGACAACCGGCACGCTGAAGCTCACCGGGCTCGAGCATCCGGTGTCCGTGGTGCGCGACGCGGCCGGCGTGCCGACGATCAAGGCCGAAAGCCGCCACGATCTCTATCTGGCGCTGGGCTATGTCCATGCCCAGGACCGCCTGTGGCAGATGGACCTGCAGCGCCGCCTGACGCAGGGACGGCTCTCGGAGCTCTTCGGGCCGGCTGCCCTCAGCACCGACCAGTACATGCGCACGATCGGCCTCTATCGCCATGCCGCGGGCGGCGTCCAGTACCTCTCGCCCGAATACAAGGAGGTGCTCGACACCTATGCCGCGGGCGTCAACGCCTTCATCGCCAGCGGCAAGCCGCTGCCGATCGAATTCACCGTGCTCGGCTATAAGCCCGAGCCCTGGGCGCCAGCCGACACGCTCGTCATCGCCAAGCTGTTCGACCTGCAGCTCAACGGCAACTACCGGCTCGAGCTGCTGCGTGCCCAGATGGCGAAGAGCCTCAGCGCCGACGAGATCCACGAGCTGTTCCCCGATTACCCGAAGGAAGGGCCGGTAGCGCTCGGCAAAGTGGCCGAGCTCACTCGCGACCAACCGCTCGACCGGCTGCTCGCCGCCTTGCCCGGCCCGATCGAGCCCGAGCGAGAGTCGAACAACTGGGTGGTGGACGGCGCCCACAGCGTCACCGGCAAGCCGCTGCTGGCGAACGACCCGCATCTCGACTACGGCGCCCCGGTCATCTGGTACCTGGCGCGGCTCGAGGCGCCGGGCGTCGACCAGACCGGCAGCTTCATCGCGGGCTCCCCGTCGCTGATCCTCGGCCACAACGACCGCATTGCCTGGGGCTATACGACGACCAATGCCGACGTGGAGGACGTGTTCGTCGAGAAGCTCGATCCGGCCGATCCGACCCGCTACCTCACCCCCGACGGCTCGGCACCGTTCGACACGATCCGCGAGGAGATCAAGATCAAGGGCGCGGCGCCGCAGACGCTCACCGTCCGCTCGACCCGCCACGGACCGGTCATCTCCGACCTCGCCGGCCACCCGAAGGCGGAGGCAGGCACCGTGCTGGCACTGCAGACGACCTTCCTCGTCGACGACGACCGGTCGAGCGAGGCGCAATGGCGCTCCGGCTTCGCCCGCGGCTGGCCCAGTTGGGTCGAGGCGCTCAGGCTCTTCACCGCGCCCATGCAGAACATGGTCTATGCCGACCGCGACGGGAACATCGGCTTCTTCGCGCCCGGCGAGATCCCGATCCGCAAGAAGGGCGACGGCACGATGCCGGTGCCCGGCTGGACCGGCGAATATGACTGGAACGGCTGGGTCCCGTTCGAGGAACTGCCCCAGGCGTTCAATCCGCCGTCCGGCCATATCGCGACCGCCAACAACAAGATCGTGCCCGACAGCTACCCCTATCTCATCACCCACGACTGGGAAGTGCCCTATCGCGCGGCACGGATCGAGGCCGGCCTGGCCGAGACGCCGCGCCAATCGATCGAGACCTCGGCCGCGATCCAGGCTGACACCGTGTCGCTGACGGCGAAGCATCTCCTGCCGTTGATGCTGAAGGCGGAGCCGGCGGATGACCGGCAGCGGGCGGCCATGGACCTGCTCGCCCATTGGGACGCGCGGATGCAGGCCGACCGGCCGGAGCCGCTCATCTTCATGGCGTGGCTGAAGGCGCTCAACAAGCACCTCTATCAGCCGGCACTGGGCGACCTGTTCACGAGCTATTGGGCGATGCGGCCGCTCGCGACCGAGGGCGTGCTGAGCCAGCACCCGCATTGGTGCGGCACCGGCGGCTGTCCCGCGGCGCTGACGGCGGCGCTGGCCGACGCGCTCGACGAGCTTACGGCCGCCTATGGCGCCGACATGAGCGCCTGGCGCTGGGGCACGGCGCATCAAGCGCTGTTCGCCCATCCGATGTTCCACCGGCTGCCGGTCCTGAAGCGAATCTTCGACCGGTCGGTGCCGGCCGACGGCAGTGTCGACACGGTCGATGCCGGGGCGTTCCAGTTCTCCAACCCGGACGGGCCGTTCACCGACATCCACGGACCGGCGATGCGCGCGATCTATGACCTGTCGGACCTCGACAAATCGGTGTTCTTGACGGCACTGGGCCAGTCGGCGCATGTCCTGTCGCCGCATTATGCCGATCTTCTGCCCCGGTGGCGTTCGTTCGACTGGCTCCGCCTGCCGCACGATCCCACAGGCGACACTCTCACCCTGGTGCCCTGACGATCATGACTGCCGCTGGCGTGGATCCCGCAAAGAGCTTGCCGACCCTGGCGGATGTCCGCGATGCCGCCGAGACGATCCGTACTGCCGTCCTGCGCACGCCGAGCGTGCCGGCGCTGGCGCTCAGTGCCGCGCTCGGGCTCGACGTCGTCTTGAAGCTCGAGACCTTGCAGCGCACCGGCGCCTTCAAGGAGCGCGGCGCGCTCTACAAGCTCGCGAGCCTCAACCCGGACGAGCGCCGGCGCGGCGTCATCGCCATGTCGGCCGGCAACCATGCCCAGGGTGTGGCCTATCACGCCCAGCGGCTCGGCATCCCCGCGACCATTGTCATGCCGCTCGGCACGCCCTTCACCAAGATCGAGCGCACCGCCGGCTATGGCGCGCGCGTGCTGCTGCGCGGCGAGAGCCTGACCGAGGCGCGCCAGGCGGCCTACGAGCTCGCGGCGGCGGACAAGCTCGTCTTCGTCCATCCCTACGACGACCTGCGCATCATCGCGGGCCAAGGCACGATCGCGCTCGAGATGCTGGCCGACGATCCGGATCTCGACGTGCTGATCGTGCCGATCGGCGGCGGCGGCATGATCGGCGGCGTGGCGCTCGCGGCGAAGGCCTTGAAGCCCGCGATCCGCGTCGTCGGCGTGCAGAGTGCCAGCTTCCCGGCGATGCATCACGTGCTGCACGGGCTCGCGGTGCCGGCGTCCGGCCAGACCGTGGCTGAGGGCATCGCCGTGCGCGAGCCGGGCAAGCTCACGGAGGCGATCGTCAGGCAATGCGTCGACGAGATCGTGCTCGTCGAGGAAGACACGATCGAGCGCGCGATCGAGATGCTGCTGACCCAGCAGAAGCTGGTGGCCGAAGGCGCCGGTGCGGCCGGCATCGCCGCCCTCCTGGCGGACCCCGAGCCCTACAAGGGTCAGAAGATCGGCGTCGTGCTGTGCGGCGGCAACATCGACGCGCGCATCCTCGCCTCGATCCTGATGCGCGGCATGGTGCGGAGCGGCCGGCTCGTGCGGCTGCGCGCCGAGATCTCGGATTCGCCCGGCACGCTCGCCAAGGTCGCGCGCATCATCGGCGAGGCCGGCGGCAACATCGTCGAGATCTTCCACCAGCGCCTGTTCCACGACGTACCGGTCAAGCTCGCCGACCTCGACGTCGTGGTCGAGACGCGCGACATCGCCCATGTGCGCGAGATCCTGGCCAAGATGGACGAAGGCGGCTTCAAGACCCGCCTGCTCTCCAACTCGGCGCTCGAGAGCGGGCTCTAGCTGTCGTTTCCAAGCAGGTTGTTCAGCCTGGTGAAGGGCGGGATGCCTTTGTGGGCTGAGTGTGGTCGGGCGAGGTTGTAGGCGTCGATCCAGCCTGGCATGGCCTCGGTCCGTTCGCGGGACGACTGGTAGGGTTCGGCATAGGCCCATTCGCGCAAGCTTGTCTGGATGAAGCGTTCGGCCTTGCCATTGGTGCGTGGCGTATAGGGCCGGGTGCGGACATGCCGGAGCCCGGCTCGGGCGAGCAGGTCGCGGAAGTCGCGGCTGCGATAGGCGCTGCCGTTATCGCTCATGACCCGTTCGACGCGGACGCCGTTCCGGGCGAACCAGTCGAGCGCCCGGGTCATGAAGGCGCAGGCGGAGGCTTTCTTCTCGTCGGGCAGGACTTCGGTGT
>NZ_BMJQ01000040.1 GCF_014643535.1 Aliidongia dinghuensis
AACGCTACAGCTGTCGCACATGTTGTCGCAGCAGCAAACCGCCAATGGCGGCGGTTCCATCCAGCCAGTGGTGAACGCGGTGTTGGGGACCGGCAGCGGCACGAGCACGGCCCGGGCACCGGTGCAGTCCCCAAATAGTGGGAGTGCGGTGGATCCGGTAATATTTATAGGCGGGGCTGGCGATTCTGGTTCTGGTATAGTTAAAAACTATGCCGCTCAGTTTGCTAGGGACAATCGTGATTTAATTGTTCAGTACTTCACGCACGACCAAGGTGACAATGTTATTGCTTATATTAACGGTCTAGATCCCTCTGCCCCAGTTTCGGTGGTTGGCCATAGTTGGGGTGGAGATACGGCGATGGAGGTTGCTAATGCTCTTCCAGGCCGAATTAGCGTTCTGGTCACTATTGATCCTGTTGGAAGTGGTGGGACATCGTTTCTGCGTTCAGTTGGTCAAAATGTGGGGCTCTGGATTAATGTTAACGCTGTTGGAGGAAGTAGTTTCGATGGCGGTAATTTTGTTGCTGGAGGGCTCGCGGCACTTTACGGCGGCGGAGCTTATAATAATAATCCACGACCATACGCGGACATGTTTCTGACACTAAATAATACGCATGGCGATTTCTCCGGAATGATGAATGGGGTCGGGCATTGGATAGGCCCTGTTCGCAATGTGTTGACCGGGCAGGTGGGAAATGATTGAGGGGATGCGTCGTATGGGAATTCGGCGCTTCACAAGCGTTGCCTCTTTGATCGCTGTGACAGGGGCCTTAGGTGCGTGTATGATGGATGCATCCAGCTTGAATGATCTGACTTTTTCATCGGCAAGGATTGTCGATGAGAAGGAGCATCCTGAAATTCCCTGGACCGGTCCGCAGCCGCAGCCATCAAAGCCGGTTCTGGAGGTGGAATTTAAAAGCAACGTCGACTTATTCGCATACGCAAAAATGCATGAATACGAAGTTGGCGTTTCTGTGTATTTGTGTGCGGACGGCTCTCATGACAAAGATAAAGAATTATTGGGCAGCCCGTACGTATACGGATCTGGAGGCAGAATTGATGCGTATTCACCTTCCTATTCTGCCGGAAGCGGGAGTATTTATAGGATATATATAGAAATAAAATCAGAAGGGGTTGGAGTTTTACATGAGCTAGGGAAAAAGCCTTTTAATTACGATCTTCTCACGAGCGCTGATGATGTTTGTTTTTTTATTCGTGGAGGGTCGATGAATGGAGGGCATTTCGAGTCGAATTTAGTTCGTGTCCCGAGATCTGCTCTTCGTGACGCGCTTGATCGATCGAAGCGATGACGAGCTACAGCGTGCAATGAGCAATGCGTCGACTTTGTCCGTTTCAGTCTCGATAATGATCTGCCCCCACGCTCTCCATGTCGGCATGAGTTCCTTGACGGCCTCGATGTCCAGGGCGGGATATCGGTCGCCGTAGTCGTGGACCTGCTCGGCGGCATCGCGGAGGGCTTGCCTGATCCGGCGCCGCTCCTCCATCCAGGCCATTGGCCCGTCGTCGGCGACCGAGCGGAAATACCCCCAGAGGTGTCGATCAGTCTGAAGGCGTTGCTCGTCGAGTCCGTTCGCCAGGTGCCCGTTGCGGATGAGGCGCAGGATGATGCGGGCGAGCCGGTGATCTGGATCGGCGGCCCGGCGCCGTCGGCAGGCGTCATGCCAGGCATCGAGGCTGCCATGAAGGGTGATGACGGCCGCTTGCTGTTCGCGTAGGCGGTCGACGTCCGCGTCATCGAGTTCGCGTCGCGTGGCGGCGTAATCCTCTTCGCGCGTCATCATGGCCGGTGTCCCGGTCCCTGGGGCGGCGTCGGGCCTTCGGGTACCGTCGGCGCGTCCGTCTTGGCGTCCGGGTTCGGCATGCTGACGGTCGTCGCCGATCTGGACTTACGACGATTCCTCCCTGCCCGTTTCGAACACGCTTGCCTGGGTTCCCTGGACGCTGTGGGCCTTCGAGGCCTGGGTGAAGCGTCCAAGCCTGGTTGCGACCATCGGTCTCGGCGTCTGCGGCGCACCGCTGATCCTCGCCGGCTATCCGCAAGGTCTCCATGGCGCCGTGCTCTCTATGGGCACGAGCCTGCTGGTCATCCCGTTCCAGCGTGGCGAGCGACAAGCGCGGCGCAGGCACGCGGTCGAGGTCGAAGAAGCTCCAGCACCCTGATTAGAGGCCTGCATCCTGCAGGATGAAGCGTCCGCCCTTTCCGCCCAAGAGCCGCACCACCCGGCTCTCGGTCAGCCGGCCGCCCATGGGGGCGACGTGGATCGAGAACGCCCATCCTTCCGTGGAAATGCCGGCTTGAACAATGCCGCCGGCAACCGCTTGCGGCGACCTGTCGGGTGCCGTTCCCGCCCTGGCGGCAATTGCCGCGTCGGCCGTGGCTGCGTCGTCGCCCATCACCGCCATCAAGACCTCCCTCGGCGCGGTCGCCAGGTTCGCCTTCGACCGGCCGGAGAACACCGTCACGGCCGGTGCAAGCCTGTCGAAGATCTCGGGCGTCATGCCCAGCACCAGCTTCAGCTCGTCGACCGATTGGAACGGCCCGCCGCGCGGCCGGTAATCGCGGCCCTCAGCCGCATAGTCGGCGCCGGTTGCGCCTTGGAGCCGGTGCAGATCGCCCTTCTGATCGCGCCAATCGAGGATCTTGTCGGCGAGCCCGTTCGCCTGCGGGGCGACAGCTTTCAGCAGCTGCCGGATCGCGAAGTCGCCCGACGCGTTGAGGTCGATCTTGCCGCCTTCGTCCTCGATAGCGAACCGGAGCACGCGACCGTCGAACGCCCAGGTCTGCGGCACGCCGTCGATGCGCCAGCGATGGTCGACGCGGCTGTCGAGCAGGCCCAGCACCGCGCGGACGGTCGCGGCATCGGCATCGGCCCGGCGCTGCGCCTCAGCGACGCTAAAGGCGGCCTGGCGATAGGACACTCGGGCTGAGGACAGCATCATCGCGGCGATCAATGAGACGATCACCAGCCCCCACAGCACCGAGACGAGGGCCCATCCGCCTTCCGCGCGCCCTCGCATGATCGCGCTACCGCACCGTCGGGAGCAGCGGCGCCGTGGCACCCAGCTTGCGCCGGAGTTCGTCCGTCACGTTGCGCAGCTTCTGCACGCCCTGGATGACATGGGGCGTGATCATGACCAGCAGCTCGGTCCGCGTGCCGTTGGTGTTGGTTGCGCCGAACAGGTTGCCGAGATAGGGAATGTCCTGAAGCACCGGGATGCCGGTCCGCTCCCGGTTGCGGCTGTCCTTGATCAGGCCGCCCAGCGCCACAGTCTCGCCGTCCTGGACCGCGACCGTGCTGTTGATCTTGCGCTGCTGGATCGTCGGCGAGTTCAGCGACGACGAGGTCGTCGTGCCGACGTCGCTCACCTCCTGCGACACGTCCAGCTGCACGAGCCCGCTCTCGTTCACATGTGGCGTCACCTTCAGGATCACGCCGGTGTCGTGGTACTGAATGGAATTGACGATCGGCGCGTCCGAGGTCGTCGTGCTGACCGATTCCTGGGTCGCGATCGGCACCTGGTCGCCGACCTGCAGCGAGGCGGTCTGATTGTTCAGCACTAGGATCTGCGGCGACGACAGCACGTCGACCCGGGTCACGTCCTCGAGCGCGTTCAGCACCACCTTGATGTCGGGCCCCGAGGTGAAGCTGTAGGCGAACCCCGGGAACGACGCGCTGATCGACCCGTTCGACGTCGTCGTGTTCGTGATCTGGTGGCTGCTGCCGGACTTGAAGAAATACTGGATGCCGTAGCGCAGCTCGTTGGTCAGCGTGACCTCGGCGACCGCAGCCTCGAGCATGACCTGCAAGGGCGGCACATCGAGCTTGGTCAGCGCCGCCTCGATCTGCTCGTACTCGTGCGGCCGGGCCAGGATCAGCAGCGCATTGTTCCGCTCGTCGGCCGTGATGTGCATCCGATTGGACGCATCGCCCGACGTGTCTCCGCTCGCCGACGCAGTCCCGGTGTCAGCGGCCTCCGGGCCGCCACCGACCTTCGAGCGGTCCGTGAACGCCGGGAGCTGCGGCGTCGAGCCGCCCGCCGGCGTCGCGAGCTGGCCCAGCAGCTGTTGCGGCACCTCGCCGGGCGCCGTCGCGCCGAGAGAAGAGCTGGACTTATCGTCCGTGCTGCTGCTCGTGCCGTAGAGCACCTTGGTCAAGGCGTTGGCGAGATCACTCGCCCGGCCATTCTGGACGTAATAGACGTAGATGCGCTTCTCGCTCGTCTCCTGCGCCCGGTCGAGCCGACTGACCCAGCTGCGCAGCTCGTCGAGATACTTGGGCTGCGGCGAGATCGCCAGCACGGCGTTCATGCGCTCGATCGGCGTCAAGCGGACGAGCCCGCCGAGCGGACCATCCTTGCCGCCGGTGACCTGGTTGAGCTCGGCCACGATCGACTTGGCGTCGGCCGACTTCAGCGGCAGGAGCGCGAACGACATGCCGCTCATCCAGTCGGCGTCGAACAAGGAGACATTGTCGAGGATCGCCGCGCGCTCCTGCGAGGAGCCGGCGATCAGCAGCAGATTGCGCGCCGGGTCGACCCGCAAGATGGCACCGCTCGGCGCCACGGACTCGAGCAAGTGTTGCATCTCCGCCGCGCCGATGAAGCGCAGCGGCACGATCTCGATGCCGAAGCCCGGGGTCCTGGCCGCGGGCGCCCCCAGCTGCACGACGCCGCTCTGCCGCGTCGCGTCCGCGACCGGCACGACGCGATAGAGGTCGCCGGTCTGGACGATCGCCAACCCGGCCAGGCGCAGCGACTGCTCGAGCGCCGGCAGCACCTCGTCGCGTTGCAGGGGGCGGCTGGTCTGGAGTGTGATGCCACCTTGCACCGCGGCGTCGATGACGTAATTGACCTTCAGATAGTCGCCCAGCACCGTCTTCGCGACATCGGCGATGTCCGCGTTGACGAAGTTGAGCGTCGTGCCGTCGTCCGGCTTCCCGGTGGCGGGGGTCGGCGCGCGCGTCGCCCGGCCGACAAAGCTGCCGGTGCCGCGGTAGATCTCGCCATTCGTCGGTGCCACCGCCTCTGACGACAGAGTCTGCATCGGGATCGAGCCGTTCTCCGGCGTCGCTGAAGCGGTTGGATTGACGGGCACGTCGGGGCGCGCCGCGGCGGCGGGAAGCTGCAGGTCGCCCGTCGCGGCCGTCAAACTCGAACAGGCTGCGATCGACAGGGTTGCCGTGGCCGTGAGGAGAAGGCGAGGAAGGCGCTTGAACATCGACATGAGGAAATGGGCTTTCGAGACTCAGCGGCGGGCCGGCGGAGGCGGCATGACGAGGGGCGGCGACATGAGCGTGTGCTGAGGGTTGGACGGAACCGAGGCACCGGCCTTCCGCTCCCCTGGCGGGGGAGGCGTGAGCTCGCCCTCGGACCCGCCTCTCAGCAGGACGATGCGGTCGGCGAGGATCCGCGCCACCGTCCACTGATCGATGGCATCGCCCTCGACACGGCGCTCGACCTTGCCGGTCGCCTTGACGCGGACAATGGCGATCCGCGCATCCGGGCCATGGACGATGCCGACCAGCGTCAGTTCCGTCTTGGGATCCGGCGGTGGAGGGGGTGGCGGTGCGACGGGAACCGGCATCGGCGGCGCCGGTGCTGCGACCAGCGTCGGCACATGCCGGTCCTGCCAGAACGGTGGACGCGACCGCAGCGCCGCCAGAGCCGAGACAGGCTCGTCCGTGTTCGCGGGCATGGGCGAGGTCAGGATCCGCTCGTCGCCCGAGGTTGCGGTTGGTAAAACCGGCGCCTGAGGCAGCCCCTCGAGCGCTGCGATAGCCACGAGCATCGCTGCCGAGACGCTGCCCAGGGCCAGCTGCGTGCGTGTCGGGCTCATGATGCGGCCGCGCGGCGATAGGCGCTGACCGTCATCCGGATAATCAGCTTGTCCGATGGTTGCGCGCCGTCGGTGGCGTGGAGCTCGAGCGGGTCGGCGGTCAGAAACGGGCGATGGCCGTCGAGGCCCGCGACGAGGTCGGGGAAGGTATCGCCGGCGATCGAGAAGTCGACCTTGACCTCAAGCCGGTCGAAGCCGTGGGTTGGCGTCACCGCCCCCGGCTGCAAGCTCTGGATCTTGCCGCCATGCGCCTCGATGATCTGCTTCACATCGGCCTGGAGACTGGCCATCGCGAGCGCGGCGGTGGCGCCGCCGATGAGGTCCGTCAAGCCGGCGTCTTGCTGTTGCAGGCGCGCGAGTCGTTGCTCGTCTGTCGTCCTCTGGTCGACGACCCGCTGATAGCCAGCGAGAAGCTGAGATGAGCGCTCGATCCCGGCACGGGTGTCGGCCCAAGCCTCGACGAGCGGCGCGACGCCGCCGGCGACGAATGCCAGAAGCAGCGCGCCGCCGATGGCGAGCGCCGCAAGGCGCCGCAGCAGGCGTGTCTGGCGCTCAGTCATCCGGCACCGCCCGGCCGGAGTTCGACGGTCAGGTCGAAGCGCTCGACACCGGCGACCGCCGCCGGCGTCAAAGGCGCCGTGAAGCGCGCATTGGCGAACCGTGGCGATGCGTCGAGCAAGCCGACAAGGGCGCTCGCGTTGCGAGAATAGCCGCGCAGCCGCAGGCTCGCGCCATGGCGCTCGACATCGACGACCCAGGTCCCGTCCGGCAGCAGCGCCGACAGCGCCTCGAGCCACGGGCCGGATTGGCCGGCCGCGCGCTCGGTCGCGAGGAACGTAAGACGATCAGCCAGCGCGTCCGCTTGCCGGCGCGTCGCCTCGACATGCTCGGCCGCGGCCTTGGCCTCGAGAACCGCGGCGTACAGCGTGTTTGCATAGGCCTCGTGCCGGTCGAAGGTGACCTTGACGACGCCGAGCGACAGGGCCAGGCAGAGGACCGCAAGCGAAGCCGTCGCGGTCGGGCGCAGCGACCGGGGCCGGGTCTCGCCTTTCAGGAAGTCGAAAGACCAGGTCCCGCTATCCCGAAGCCCGATCTTGCGCGGTGTCAGCCCCCAGCCCGCGAGCATGCCGGAGACCTGGTCGATCGTGCTGCGCTTGGCGATCGCCAGCTCCACCCGCATGCGATGCCGCGCCGGATCCCGGCTCACGATACGGCAGTCGAAATGGATCTGGTCCGTCGGCAGCGGCTGGCAGCGCTCGAGCTCGTGCTGGACGAGGGCGCGGAGGTGCCGCGGCGCGGTCAGCGGCAGGTCGAGCGTACGACGGAGCACCTGCCGAGGCGCGAGTGTTACCGCCAGCCGGTCGGGCGACATGCTGGATTTCCGGAGGCTGGCGGTGATGGCGGCCGGCCGTGCCGGCAGTGTCGCTTCGAGCAGATCGATCGCGTCGTTGCGCTGGTATCGTCCGCCGACGATCTCGCCGAAGGTGAGCGAGTTGTCGCTGAGATCGAGGACGAGCCAGCTGGGCTGCACCGAGAGTTTTTGCGCGACGGTCGGCGGAACGAGGCCGCGCAGCTCGTCGAGCCACCAATGCCAGGCGTCGCTCAGCAAGGTGCTGGACAGGCCCGTGCGCAACAACTCCGCCACTCTTGCCACTTAACGTCCCTTGCACCCATGCGTTAGCGGATCATAGACGCAGTTCGCGTCTACGGCGATACGCGGCGCGACGACGAACTCCGGCCAAGTCCGAAAATCGTCCGCGGCGAACGCAACCTGCAGCCGCACGAGCTCAGGCAAATGCGACGCGTCCTGCCAGGCGTCATGCCAATGAGCCTCTTCCTCGTCCCCTTGCCGTCCGAAATAGTCGATGCTCAGCGTTCGGATGCCCGGAACCAGGATAGTCTTCCAGCGCTTCGCCGGATCCGCCGCCAGCTCGGGCTGGCTCCAGATGACCAGGTCCGTTCGCGCGCCCGCCGTTTCCGTTCCAATCGAATAACGCTGCCGGCCGCCACTGCCGAGCGACGCCGGCGTGGGCGCCAGGAATTCGAGCGCGCGTCTGGAGCCGACAAAGGGATTGACACGCTTGTCCTCCCCGTCGACCTGGAACAGCGGATAGGCCTCGCCGATCGCGCGGCGCAGGAAGCCTTGTGCAACGCCGATGTCGCTGACGGCGTTGGCGTGTGCCGACTCGCGCGTCCAGGCATTGAGGCCAAACCGCAGCCCGCCGAACAGCATCAGGCTCACGAGGCCCAGAATCGCGAGCGCCACCATCAGTTCGAGCAGGGTGAAGCCCGCAGCCCCGTCCTGAGAGCGGCGGATCGTCACGGCGCATCGTCCTTGGGGCCGAGCTTCAGGGTAGAGAGGCTGAGGCTGCCGTGGTCACCCCACGCGACGGTGACAGTCACATGGTGCGCCGCCGCCGGCCAGGCGCTGCGATCGTCCGCGTCGCCATAGGGGGCGATTTCCACGTGCCAACGGTAGTGCCGCCCCGAATCGCCGTCGCGGCCCCCATCTTCGAGCGGCAGGTCGGCGCCGATGCGATCGATCAGCGATTGCGCCACTTGCAGGGCGCCGGCACGGGCATCGGCCTCGCCGGTCCGGTCGAGCACATTCGAGATGACATGCATGAGGAAGCCGAGCGTCACAGCCAGGATCGCGAACGCGACGAGGACCTCGACGAGAGTGAAGCCGGCCTCATTCCGGTAGTGCGGCTCAGTCATCGACCATCACCCGGCCGGTCAGCCAGTCGATGCGGATGACATAGGCGCGCGTGCCCTGGACAAGACGAATGGTGCCGCCCGATGCACTCCCATCCGGAAAGAACCGGACTTCGGCGTGCCCGCCGTCCGCGCGCGGTTCCGTCTCTTCGAGGTGTGCCTGCGTCCCGCGCGGGAACGTGCGTTCGTCCGGTCCGATCTGGACGGTGCTCGGCTCGCCTGAAAGCACGGCCTGCGTCCTGGCGTCCTTGAGCTCGTCGGCCAGCTGATAGGCGGCGGCACGAAGCCGCTGTCCCGGGATCGCGACCGAGAGGGCATCGGGCAGCAAGGCCAGCAGCAATCCCAGGATCGCCAGCACGACCATGAGCTCGATGAGCGTGAAGCCGGCAGTCTGCCGGGCCCGAGCGCGCGTCCCCATCAGAAGGCGAGCTCGTTCACCTTGAGAATCGCCAGCAGGATCGAGGCGATGATGCCGGCAACCATCAGCCCGAGGCCGATCGTCAAGCTGGGCACGAGGGCCGCCATCAGGCGTTCGATCGTTCGGGACACTTCGCGATCGAAGATATCGGCTTGCCTGAGCAGCATCTCTTCGAGCTTGCCGCTCTCCTCGCCGACTTTGGCCAGCTGAACGACGAGCCCGGGAAACAGATGGACGCGGCGCAGCAGGTCGCTCAGCCGCTCGCCGGCCCGGAGCTCGCGCGCCATCGCTTCCACCGCATCGGCGATAGCGCGGTTGCCAACGACATCGCGGGTGGCGAGGAGCGCATTCGGCAGCGGCACGCCGCTGGTCAAGAGCGTACCGAGCGTCCGGGAGAAGCGGGCGACCTCGGTCTTGAGCACGAGCCCGCCCACCACTGGCAGACGGAGCAGGCCGCGATCCCACAGGCGCCGAAACGCCAGTTGTCGAAGCGCGCGCCGCAGACCAAGCACCCCAAGGCACAGCAAAAGAAACAGCGCCCAGCCATAATGGCTGACGAGGTCGCCGGCGAGCATCACGAGCCGGGTTGGCACCGGCAGTGCCTGGCCGGCTTCCGCGAACATCGGCTTGAACTGCGGCAGGACCGATGTGAGGATGAAGGTGATGGAGAGCCCGGCGGTCACCAGCAGAATGATCGGGTAGACCAGCGCCGATTTGATGCTTTCCGTCAGCAGATGCGCCCGCTCCTGGTATTCCGCGGCCCGGCGCAGCGCCGTATCGAGCGCGCCAGCCAGCTCGCCTGCACGGACGAGGCTCAGCACGAGCTTGGGAAAGAGCGCCGTCTCAGCGAGCGCGTTCGCCAAGCCGGCACCGCCGCGCACCCGATCGCGCGCACCGGCGAGCGCCTCGTCGAGCCGCCTATCGGCCCCGAGCGAGCGGACCACATCGAGCGCCCGATCGAGCGGCAGCCCGGCCTCGAGCAGCGTCGCCAGCTCGCGGAGCGCAATCGCCACAGAGCGCTGCGACGCGCCGGTCCGGCGCATCGGTAGGCGCAAGCGGGAAAACAACCCGGCGGCGGCATCGACCGCCGACAGCGGAAAGTCGCCACGCGCCTGCAGCGCCTCGATCGCCGCGTCGGTGGACGCCGCCTCAATCTCGCCGGTGACCAGCACCCCGTCCGGGGTAACCGCCCTAAAGCGAAAGCGCGGCATGGCGAGAAAGAAACATGGATGACGTGCTACCCAGGCAGAGGCGTTGGCGATTTAGCCCAGCCCAAACCGCCACCATAGGTTTTGCCTCAACCCGGCATGGTTTGTCGACGGGTCAAAGTGTGCGTCGACGGGTCGCTGGCGGTCGGCGGCCTACGTCTCGCGAGTCGCGCGCAACACCTCCTCGACCGTGGTGAGGCCGGCGAGCGCCTTGCGCAGCCCGTCCTGGTACATCGTGACCATGCCCTCACCGATCGCCGTCTCCAGGATCTTCCGGGCTTCGGCCCGTTCTATGATGAGATGGCGGATGGCATCAGTCACGATAAGCAGCTCGAAGATGGTCGTCCGGCCACGAAAACCGGCGCCATCGCACGCCGGGCAGCCGACCGGGCGCCAGAGGGTGACCGGCTCGCGCGCCACTTCCAGGCCGAGTCGTTCGACCAACTCGGGCTCTGCCGGATAAGCCTCCTTGCATTCCGGGCAGAGCGTGCGGACGAGGCGCTGTCCGGCAATCGCCGAGAGCGTCGAGGTTAGCAGATAGTCCTCGACCCCCATGTCGAGCAGACGGGTAATCGCGCTGGCTGCATCGTTGGTATGAAGGCTGGCGAGGATGAGGTGGCCGGTGAGCGAAGCTTGCACCGCGGTCTGCGCCGTCTCGAGATCGCGGATCTCGCCGATCAGCATGATGTCGGGATCCTGGCGCAGGAAGGACCGGAGCGCGCTGGCGAAGGTGAGCCCGATCTGCGGCTTGACCTGGACCTGATTGATACCCTTCAGCTGATACTCGACCGGATCCTCGATCGTCAGGATCTTGCGATCGAGCGTGTTCAGCACGGCGAGCGAGGCATAGAGCGTGGTCGTCTTGCCGCTGCCGGTCGGCCCGGTCACCAGCACGATGCCGTGCGGCCGTGCCAGTGCCTGCTGCCAGCGCTCGACCAGAGCCGGCTCGAACCCGAGCGCTGCGAAGTCCAGCACCATCGCGCCCTGGTCGAGAATGCGCAGCACGACGCTCTCGCCGTGGATCGTCGGCGTCGTCGAGACGCGCAGGTCGATCTCTTGCCCACGCACGGCCAGCCGAATCCGGCCGTCCTGCGCCAACCGGCGCTCGGCGATATTGAGCTTGGCCAGCACCTTGATGCGGGAAATCACGGCCATAGCGAGCCGCGCCGGCGGCCCCTCGACCTCGCGCAGCACGCCATCGACGCGGAAACGGACGCGCAGGAGATCGGGCAGCGGCTCGATGTGGATATCGGAGGCGCGCAGGCTGATCGCCTGCGCCACGATCTGATCGACCAGCCGAATGACCGGCGCCTCGCTGGCCAAATCCTTCAGCCGGTCCGCGTCGTCGCCGCTGCCGTCACCAGCGTCCGCGGCAGCGGCAAGCGCATCAGCCGCGATGCGCCCACCATAGAGACGTTCCCAGGCAAGCTCGAGGTCGCCGGCCCCGGCCGCTCGCCGCTCGACCGGCCTGTCGACGGCAAACGCGATCGCGTCCGCCGCATCGTCATCGGACGGGTCCGCCATCGCCAGCACGAGCCGGTCAGGCCGATCCTCCACCGGCAAGGCCCGAATCAGCTTGAGGAATTTTGGGTTGAGCCGATCGGCGATCAGCGCCGCTTCGGGAAATTCTGCCGAAGTGATTACGAAAACGCCCAAGGCCGCGGCGAAGCACTGCGCAAGCTCCCGCTCGGAAATGAGGCCGAGGCTCGTCAACACCGTCGGCAGCCGATCGCCATGCTCGTCGGCGAGCCGCTTGGCACGGTCCAAAGCCGCGCTCGGCACGCGCCCCGTGGCAATAAGGTACTGTTCGAGCGAAGCCGCCATGCCTGAGCCATAGCAGATTGCCGCGGTTATGTGCCACTCAAGCTTGTGAAGGTTGAGAGAACGACGCTCTTGCCCAAACGAGCGGGTCAACGAACAGCCCGAGGTGCGGAGAACCACACTTGGTTTAGAGCGCACGTCCTTTTACTGGTTCACCAGCCGCCCCTTTGCTGCCCAGACGCCAATGCGTTGGCACTTCGATAATGTGTCGCAAACCTGGGAATTCGACGGCCGCGTGCTCCGTGTCGCCGTCGAGGATGAAGGCGGCAAGATCGACCTCAACGCATCGGACGACCCGGCGATCCGGCAACTGCTGAAAGCCGTCGCCCCGCAGGCGAAAGGGCTCGCCGACAAGATCTTCGATTGGCGCGATCAGAAGGGCGATCTGCACCGGCTCCAGGGCGCAACCGGCGCCGACTATGCGGCCGCCGGCCGCGATTACCGGCCGCGCGGCGGGCCGTTTCAATCGATCGACGAGCTGAGGCTGGTGCTCGGCACGACGCCCGAGATCTTCGACCGCCTCGCGCCGGCCGTGACGGTGTTCTCCGGCCGGCCGAAGGCGAACCTGGCGACCGCGCCGCAAGGCGTGTTGATGGCGGTGATGGGAGACGACGCAGCCACGGCCGACGCGGCGATCGCCGCCAGGGCGGGCACGGCACCCGATGGAGCGCCGCAAGCGGTTGCTGGCGGCATTGTTCAAGCCGGCATCTCCACGGAAGGATGGGCGTTCTCGATCCATGTCGCCGCCATGGGTGGCAGGCTGACCGAGAGCCGCGTGGTTCGGCTCTTGGGTGGAATGGGAGAGCGCTTCATCGAACAGGATGTACGCCCTTAGCCATTCGTGTCCGTGTTTGACCCGCCTCACGCCGGCAGCCCCATTGCGACCAGACCGGAACGGGGCCAGTCCATCGGGACGGAACGCCACCGCGGGATCGTCATGCAATTCAAAGCCGGCCACTGGCCTGACGGAGCCACGAGGCTGCAACTCCTTCATGACTGCTATGCCGCCCCCATCCCGCATGGCCGGGCTCGGCCTCGATCCCGCCACCCTTCCCACCGTCGCAGAGGCCAAGTCCCCTCTACCCACCAGGAGCCCCGCCTTGGCCCGCAAGACCTTCACCGCCGCCAATGCCCGGCGCCGTCGCCCCGTCCAGGATACCGACACGAGCGCCCCAGTCTCGCCCGCCTACTGGTACGGGCTCGGCTATGAGACGACGATCGACGGCACCGTCCTCTACGTCGCCCTGCCTGGCGGAATCCGGCTGGCCGATCACGGCGACTATCTCGTTCGCCATCGCGACGGCGAACCCACGGACGACGAGATCGCCGCCCTGGTCGCGGCGGGCAAGGCCCGGAGATGGGAAGACATTCGGTTCTCGGGCGGCTCGCCAGAGTTTCAACCTCCCGCGAGGATCGAAGCGCTGCGCCAGGGCTACCGCCTGGACCAGATCTCACTCGAATGCGAGGACGGCTTGCCCAAGCCCGCCAACACCCTCCCGATGCCAGACCATATCCGGCGGCGCCTCATTCCCGACCCGGCGCCCGACCAGGTTCCGGCGCTGCCGCCTTCCGAACCGACCCCTGCGCCGAGGCTCCGGCCATGAGGGACCCGGAGACGAAGATGGCGCGCATCCTCGCCTCCCTGTTCAGGGATACCCGACACAAGCCCCAGGGCACCCTCATGTTCGAGGTCGACCGCGCGATCTTGGCCGCCGAAGCCGGGGCCGAAGCCTGGCGAGAGGAACGCTTCTGCATCGCCGAATGCCACCGCCACCTGCCCCCGGAGCGTCGCGGCGACCCGCTCAACCTCGGCAGCATCGCCGCCATGCTGCCGACCTGGAGGGCGTGGGGGCAGATCCTGCTGGATGCGAGTTCATCGCCGAGTGACACGCCGACGCGCGAGCGAGAGTAATTTACGAGGACGGATTATGTAATATTTCCTCATCGGACTTCATTTAAGACATACCTTCGGGCCCACTCTACTCGAAAGTAGAATAGAACGCGTCAAATATATTAATTAACGCGTAGATGCCGTAAATTGCGTTTTCTGGCGACCGGAACCGAGCGTAGCACTCCGCCCCGACACAAATTGTATCGGGACCAGCTCCCAGCGGCGGGAACCTGTCCTCGACATGCGAGACAAAAAATTCCAGGGGAACCCGAGGTGCCACGTCTGGAAGACCGCCGGTATCGACCCAGCAATGAAACACAAGACCGCTCGCAGTCTCCTTGCAAAATGCCTTGCCGCCACCAATGAAGCCGCGCTGAGGAAGCTTCTTCTCAATAAACCCGCATTGTTCGGCAAAGTGGCGAAAGATGGGCGGAACATCCCGCTTCTTCCCAGTCCAGCCACTGGGCAATGTCGGGTGTCGAGCCCGTTCCTGGTCCTTGAAACTCTCAGCCCGCTCCAACAAAGCCTTTCCAAGCTTGGCTCCCTGCGACTGATCTTCCTCAAGCCAGCGAAGGAGACATGGTTGGATCTCCAGAAAATCCGAGGGCGGTAACGATTTCTTCGCCTCTGCGAGCTGATCGAGATACGCAGAGCGGTAGGGAATTTCACCAATGAAGCGCCGCTGGCGGGGGTTAGCTTGACCGCCGCAGCTAACAACCTCGCGCGAAGCCTCGTTCCAGTACGTCTCCAGATCCGAGCTGTCATCGACCCCGCACGCCCGGCAATATGCGATCATTTCGTCCCGGTAGAAGCGGGGAACGAGAAAGCCCCTCGCGGTGATGGCTTCAGCGACCTTTTCAGGTCCCTGCCATGTTCCCAAAGCCCGAAGAAGTTTCCGCATAGGCTTAACCGTCAAATGGGGACAAAGGTCGGAGGCAAAACCGGTATACTTCCGGGACCGGTTTGCAAACCGGGTGCCTGCTGTGATTGAAATCTCTGATACGTGTACCCGATGACACCTTGGCCAAGAAACGTATAGTTATACATTGCGCTCGCCCCTATCAAGCTCAATGAATTTCCCGAAAAAAAGCTCGGCGCATTGGGAGCAGGCGTATACGGGAAGACAGAAAATGAGCTTATGTAAGAATAGTATTGCACTTGAATTGAAGCTTCTAAGGAAAGCCACATCGGTTTCAGCTCCCAGATGTTTTGCAAGAGGGCATTGCCGAGATCGGGCCTGCCGCCAAAGGACGTGTTTCCGTCGGGAGAAGTCCAGGTATTTCCAAAGAAATTTGGATGAGAAAGCGCCTCACTTAGAAGAAGCTGATGCGCTTCATTACCAATAGTCAGCTGCCAGGGAACGTATCCAGCACTCTGGAACCCTCCTCCACTCAGACCAGGGCAATATTCATTGCAGCTGGACTGACCGCCCGCCCCATTATTTGCGGAGCCCGGCACCGGTGCCCGGGCCGTGCTCGTGCCGCTGCCGGTCCCCAACACCGCGTTCACCACTGGCTGGATGGAACCGCCGCCATTGGCGGTTTGCTGCTGCGACAACATGTGCGACAGCTGCAGCGTC
>NZ_BMJQ01000041.1 GCF_014643535.1 Aliidongia dinghuensis
AAATCCTGCCCCCGCAACCAGATCAAGCCCTTGAAAGCATTCCGCTTTCAGGGGTTTTTTGCCGTTCCGGACCCCAAAGCGCAGCAACGCCGCACGATCGCCCCGCAGCGCGATCCCCAGCACGTCAGCGCCCATCATGGTCGTTCTGCGAAATTCCGTCGGTCCTCGAAAGCAGCCGTAGCTCGATGAGGTGCGGGTCTAGCCCATCATCAGTGAATTGTCCGGATTTGGGCCGTTTGACGGACAGGGTCTGAATTACGACGACATCCGTCGCGTCGAGGTCGAGGATGATCTGCTTGGGCGCCTTGACATGGGCCTCCAGGAACAGATCGACGAACAGCCCCTCGATCGCGGCCGGATCATGGCTGATCTTGTGATAGCGTGACGGCGCCGGCCGGCTCAGCTCCAGCCGATTGAGCGTCGACTTGCCGGCAACCGGCGCGCAGTCCAGCCGCCGCGCCGCGAGCTTGCCCGCCAATACCGCCATCATCGGGTCATGCCACAACTCGTCGTGGTCGTTCAGGTCTTCGTAGCCCAGTGCCAGACCGAACACGCGCTGACCGACCAAGGTGCGCACCTCATGCTCGATCCGTTGCGCCCAACAGCAGCGCTCCGGCATCCGACGTGATGGCACCACCGTCGAACGAAGCGACCACGGCGCGCCCTGCGACGCGTGCAAATCCAAACAGATCCGGGTCACACTCTGTCGGCATCGGGGATCTCCAGCGAAGCTGGTCAAGTCGTTCTCGCAAAACAACTTCCCCAGATTCACCGCCCCGATGCACCTACCCGCGGTGAGAGATCCGCGCTAATTCCCTTCTTCCGGCACCTTGATGCTGCGGGCGATCTTACCGTCCATGCCCAAGGCGGCATGGAGCGCTCGTTCCGCCCAACTATTCGCCGTGTCGTTCCAGCGCCGCTTCACGGTCACGCGTACCGGGAGCGATTTCCCTGATATTACGCGGCCGTCACTCTCAGTCGTGCGTGTAACCATCACGTTGGCGATGGCGATTGGTTTCTCGTTCGGAATCGAACCCGCTCCGATGGCGGTGTTCCACTTGCCACCGCGATAGAATAATTTCAGCGGTAGTCTCGCGAAGTTGGAATCGCCGCTGTCGGGTAGGCCGTAGGCGGCCGCGCGTGGGCCCAGCTTCGTCAAAATGTTCCAGCTGAATCCCGCGCAGGACGATATGCAATTGTCGTCGAGAACCAGCGCGACTACTCCTGTGAAGCCGTTCGGCTTCGGCGTTGCCAGCTTGCCCTCGCAATTCTCGTCGTCGTCGGTGCAAAACATCGGTACGGGCGGCAGATAGCCTCCGATCGTGTGCCACGCCTCCGCCCTCACACGCGCTATCCACCTTTCATGGCTCGGGTCGTCAGCCACTTCGCTGGCGACGGCCGGATCATCATACGCTCGCAGGCGGCGGTATTCGGCGTATTGCTCTTGGTAGGGGTTGTCGAAGAGCAGCGAATACCAAGGCAACGGCACGTCACCTCCGCCGTTTCCGGAGACGTCGACGACGAGCGTCCTCACGGAGGGGGCGGCGGCCTTCCAGTATTGCGTCCAGAACCTGTCGACCTCCGATTTCGGGGAGTCGACCGCCGCATTCGCCGCGTAATGGAAGCTCTTGAGGCGCCAAACCTCCACGCCCGGACCGGTTGCGCTTCGGAAGACGCACAGGTTCCAGCCGGCATAGACCGACGTGAAGCCTCGATAATTTGTGTCGTCCTCACCGCATCCCGTCCGGGCATGTTGATCGGATCGGGTCGGTACGGCCCGAGGGGTGTAGGTCGACCTTTGCCGCGTGCCGTCTCTCGAGATGTCGAGGCTCAACGACCTGCGGGGGTCCCACCCGAGCAGTCCGCTCCGAAGCTGCTTGTCGAAGTCGTCGTAGCATTGCCACCGGCTGTTTCGCCGGCACGCGGTTGCGGTCTGCGACAGCCAGTACGATATCGGGCGGCCGTTCATCGCCGTGACTCGGTCGCCTACGGCCGGACGCGCGCCCGACAGTCCGTCTTCGTCATTTGCCGCCGACGATATGAAAACCGCATTCGGAATGACGCCCGGCCCCAATATGCTCACCTTTATCGTGAAAGGGAGATAGGGCGCGCCGTATGATGCCCTGAGGTCTATGTCGGCGCGAAGGTCCATATGGCTGTGCAGGCTGGGATAGCTCGCGTACAGCGTTCTGAGAACGAGTCCGAAAGCTTGGGGATCACGTACCGTACCTGCGGCCTTCTCAGCGCGGCGTACTGCTTTGCTCCAACCCTTCCGCCCTTGCCAGCCGGCATGGATCGCCTCGCCATCATTGCGCGTGAGGCCTTCTGCTAGCGCCCTGACCGCCTCGACCCGTTGTGGGGCAATGCGCAATCCGTCCGGCCAGACCGCTCGGGGCCGGGTGATCGATGCCGAAGCCACGCTTCCGAAAGCGACGGAAGCAAGGCATCCGAAAGCGACGGCCAGCCGCAATGTCGTACCGACCTCAATGGCCGTGAGGCATCGGGTCGCGATGCATTCTGCTGGGAAAATCGAGCACAGAGAGTGTCATGCATGGCTACGGACGATCCATAGTCGGCAGATTCGATGACTGCGAGCCTCGCGCTCCCGAATTGTATTCCGAGCACCAGGCGAGCCCGGTCTCGACTGCCGCATCACTGGTTCGGCCGCGGCGAGGGCGATGTCGCCGAAAGCAATGAGTTTGCCGAGGGTGCGGCCGCATTGCTCGGGCGGGACTGACCGCGTCGCCCGCAAGGCAATGGTCAGTCCGATCCGAAAGAGCGATCGCCCGGCCCGCAGCATCTTCCGTGGAGACCCGCGCTCGACCAACGGCTCGCCAAACGGATTGGCGACGTGACGGCGCCCGCCGCGCAGGCCGGATGGACCTTCGGCCGTGAGCGGGCACGGGTCCATTGTCGGAAGCGAAGGTCCCGCACGTCGTTGATCACGCCTCGATAGGCGGCATGTCAATACTGGTGAATCGCCTGGATTTTCCCTTGTCTGCGGAGGTGAAGGATCTGAGCCGCCAAGCCAATGACGAGAATGACGAGAATGCTGGCTTGCGATCCGAGGAGGAGTGGTGAATGGGGGGCGGTGACGAGGGGATGGCCGTCGGGAACTCGACGCAGGGTCTCGGTAACGGTCGGCACCGCTAACAGAAAGGCTGTCAGAGTCAGGAAAATAGTTTCGACGTACTCGACTACTCGCCCCAGGCCGGAAAAGACCCGAACACCGTAGCCAGCGAAGAGTAGCAGGAGCGTCGCGGTGCCAATGCCGTAGCTCACTGATTGATGCGCGACGAGGAACACGGTAGCCGCTCCGATCAGCATCGAGACGAAGTAAACGGCACCGGGCCATGACTGAGGCACGATCCGGCCATAGCGGACGAACATATATATTGCCAATGGAATGGCGGGCAGGCTGCCGAGCGTATGCACCCAGCCGAGCGGTGAAATTCCAAACATGACATCTCCCTATACCTACTAGTCGGTAGAGTCTTCCGCGAGTCCATTCGTCGATCTCGATGCAGTTCGCCGCGCGTCCGCTCGAAGATCGTTCAGATGAGGACGATCCCATTGCAATCGAGATCGCCGGCCGTTCCGCGCAGTGCTCCTTCCCGTTTGAGCTGTTCAAATGCCGGCGTACCACTCGTACCCTCTGTCTTCCCAATACCCGCCGTTGCCACCCCACAAGCCGCTGAAGCTGTCGACGATCTCGATGCGCATGACGTATTTGGCCTGCTTATATCCGAGCTGCCTCTCGACCCTCAGCCGCAGCGGCGCGCCGTGGCCGACGGACAGGTCTTTACCGTTCATCGCGTAAGCGAGGATCGTCTGCGGGTGGAACGCGTCGATCAGGTCGATGCTCTCGTAGTAGCGGCCACTGCCGTCCAGCGTCTTTTCGAGCTCGTCGGCGCAGTGAAGGACCGCAAAGCGCGCAGAGGGCTTTAACCCAATCGAGCGAAGCAGCGATCCGAGGGGAACGCCCGTCCATTTGCCGATGGCGCTCCAGCCCTCGACGCAGTCGTGCCGGGTGATCTGCGTTCGCGCCGGCAACTTCTTTAGGTCCACAAGGGAGAACTCGCGAGGCTGCACCACGAGACCGTCGATCTTCAAACGCCAGTCGGCGAAATTGCTGTCCAGGAGTGCCGCATATTCCTCGCTATCCGGCATGGTGCTGCCGTTCACCCTGAACGACGGCGAGATGTCGGCTTCCAAGAACTCCCGCGCGAGCGCGCCGCGCCCCTGCAGGAGCCGGTGGGCCTTCATCGTCAGCTGCTCGGCCGAGCGTAAAACGGCTCCCCCGGCGTCCGGTTTCAGCGCCCCGTAGCCGGCAAGCGCCGCCGCGGTGGCGCCGAGCGTGCTGCCGATCATGAAGCGACGGCGCGACAGCGAGATCCTGGTCATGCTTTTGGCCCGCTCTCACGAATGGCGTAACGCCCGGTGATCATCGAGCGCATGTTGTTCCAGGCGCCCGACAGAACGACCATCGCGACGTGAACCAGCACGAACTTCACCAGCAGCGAGGCGGTGATGAAATGGATGGTCCGGGCGGTCTGGCGCCCGCCGAACAGGTCGAGGAGCGCCGGAAAGGCGGCGTCGACACCCGGCGACATGGTCAACCCCGTCAGCAGCATCATCGGCAGGAAACCGGCGATGACGACGAGATAGGTCAGCTTCTGCAGTACGTTGTAATGACGGGCTTCCTCGCCTTCGGGAAACCGCAGACGCGCATGCGTGACGATCTCATGCCAGAGGTAGGACGCCGACAGTTGTCCACGTCTTGGTGCGAGATCGCGACGGAAATGCCCACTCAGGAAGCCGTATCCCAGGTAGACGGCACCGTTGATGACGAAGAACCACGCGAAGAAGAAGTGCCAGCGCCGACCGGTGGCGAGGTCTTGATCGGACGGGATCGTCAGCCAAGCCGGAAAGGCCCGTGCGGTAGGCTCGCCCTCGAAGCTCGAAACGCCGAGAAACCCCGTCGTCGGGACTTCAATTCCCCCTGCCCGGACAAAGCCGCGCAGGCCATCCTTGTCTTCGGCCGACCCGATCGTAAGGAACGCGGGGTCTCCGTCCGCGCCGTACTGCCCCCAATACAATTCAGGATGTGCGTTGAATATCTGCAGCCCGCTCAGCAGCAGCGCGGTGAGACAAAGGACGTTGAGCCAATGCGTAACGCGGGTAACGACGGAATGACGGCGGATCAGGATCGTCCCCGCCTGCCGGCCGTTCTCGTGTCCTGTCTTCTCGTCGCTCATGGAAAACTCCAAGATCTAGCGCCGTATTTGCCTTGAAGGGCGTTGGCATCGCTTCGATCGTTGCCGCCGGCTCCGACCGGCGGCAGTGCCGCTCACATCGGCGGGACGACGCCGTGCGTGCCGACGACGATCTGGTGCGTCGCGAGGGCACCCGACGCGTCCTTCGCCGCCGGGATGAAGACGATTGCGCCCGGGATCAGGTCGTCTTTGGTCGCAGGCGCCAGCGTGACGACCGGCGTGCCGTTGGGAATGGAGATTTTCTTTTCCTTGCCCTGGTAGGACACGGTGACGGTCTGACCGTCGACGCCCTTGACCGCATCGGCGACCGTCGCGTTGGTCATGCTGCTATTGGGCTTCAGATCCCAGCCATGGCTTCCCTCTCCAGCGCCCTTGAGCGCCGGCGGGAAGATGAGAACCTCGAGCGCGCCATCGCCGCCGTTCACCTTGGGCAGCGAGGCGATGCCGACATAGTCGCCAGGCTTGATGTCGGTGATCGCGGCTTTCGCCACGCCGGAAACCACCCATCCGTCGGCCAGGGTCACGTCGACCGTATTACCTTCGCGGGTCTTCACTTTGAGCGCCTTGTCGCCGAGGCTGATGACGCTGCCCCGCACACGGACCTGGTCCGCCGGCTGGCTTTGGGCCATCGCCGGCGCCGTGAGCACGGCAGCCGCAGGGAGAGCGGTGGTGGCGACGAAAAGCGCCGGGAGCAACTTGCGAAGCATGAGAATCTTCCTTTGCCTACTAGTCGGTAGTTTCATGGCGCGAGTTCGGGTATTCATCTCGATGCGATGCGCCGCATGATCGCTCGAAAAGCCGGTCAACTGGGCAGGACGGCGATCGGCAGCGTCGGCGATGCTGGCGGGCGAGCGAATGCCGATGCCCCCGGAGGATTGAGCCACCGCGTCAATTCGGCGCCGACCAACGCCTTTCTACTAGTTGGTAGGCTTCGTGGTCACGCTGAGGTAAGCTTGTGGATGATCAATGTCGCGGGGTGAGCCGCTCCAAGAGCGGGGCCGTCACGACGCCGAAAATCGTCGGATCGCCGTAAGCCCGCGCGGAAAGCATGGCACCGTGAACCGTCGCCATGAAGGCTTCGGCCTCGGCGCGTGGGGTACTCGTCAGGTGAAGTTGGCCGCGCCGCGCACCGCGCTCCAGCACGGAGGTCAGCCACTCTGATAGAGAGCGGAAATGTGCCCGCACCTCGATGCCGACTTCCTCCGGCAGAACCGGGAGTTGGCTCGCCAACAGCGCGCCAATACAGAAGGGAGCGTTGGCGTCTGCGATGCACGCTTCCCAATATCCAATATAGAACCGAAGCTGTTCGAGCGGATCGGATACCCGAAGTTCGAGATTCGCCATCCCTGCTTTAGCCTCTTCCCGATACTGAGCGACCAGCGTTCGGACCAGATCGACCTTGCTCGGGAAATGGTGATGGATGCTCGCCTTCCGAACCCCGACCACGTCAGCGATGTCGGCATAACTGAAACCGTTATAGCCGCCGGCGACGATCAAGGAACGCGCACAAGCCAGGATGGCGTCAGAGGTAGGCGATAAATTACCCATGCCCCATGCCTACCTTCTAGTAGGGAGATTGTCAAGCACTCGAACGCGCGGGATAATCGGGAAGCAGGCGCGTGGCATTTCGTAGCAATGGCGCAGACGCGGCGAGTCTCCATATTCGCGGTTCAAGAGGTACGGCGCGCTTGGCATTCTCCACGGGTTGCCGGCAATCCAACCGAATTCGCGCGACGTCTATGGTGAAGCGACGAAAGCCTCGCCCATCGCCGGCACGCTGATCGACATCATGAGAGCGCCCCTCCAGATCACCAGGAATACGAATTGGGCAGTCAACCAACTCTGCCAGATCGACCGCCGCTTACGCTCACCCTCGGCTGGTTATGTGCCACTACTTGGCTGGTCGCGCTGATCGTCGGCGCGGTGGCCCCGCGGATCTCCGCCGCAGCGCAGGAGATTCAGGCGTTGCTGCTGCTGTTGTTCATGCTGTTCCACGCCAGCGCCACCTACGGGGTGTGGGGGCTTGGCCTATTCGCTTTAATTGTGGGCCTGGTCTCTTTCGCGATGGAGGCGTCGAGCATCGCCGCCGGCTTCCCGTTCGGCTATTACGTCCATCACCTGCCGGGTCCGAGGGTATTGAGCGTCCCGCTGGGCGTCGTCATCGGCTGGATCGTGCTCGGCTGGTTCGGCTGGACTCTCGCCCGGCTGATCGCGCGCCGCGACCCGGCCGCACCTACCCGCACGGATCGATTCCTGACACCGCTGATCGGCACCTTCTTGCTCGGCGGCTACGATCTGGTGGCCGACCCTGTCGACGCCACGGTGCACGCTCTCTACAGCTACCACTTTCCAAGTGGCCTGTTCGGCGTGCCGCTCGTCAATTTCCTCGGTTGGCTGCTGACCGGCTGGCTGCTGATGCAGCTCTTCGCGCTCGTCGAGCCCCGTCTGCCCGTTCGCCCCGTCGTTGAACGGAAGGGCTATTGGTTGGGGCCCGTGCTCATCTGGTTGGTGATGCCGGTCACCGACATCGCCGAGTTCCTCAGGGCCGGAACCGCGACAGTCGCTGTGGGCGAGCGCAGCTTCCTGGTCTCCGACGTTCTCGAGTCGGCGATCAGTTGCGCCCTTTTCACAACCGTCACCACATCGGCGCTTGGCTTGGTCCGGCTGTTTTCAGCGTCCGAAAGATGAGAAATGCCCCGCCCCACGTGATCAAGCAATGCCCACCGACCAGCCCGCCGCAGGCGCGATCTGAAGAGCAAGGAGACGCCGATCGCCTCGTTCCCAAAGAACCACGGGAACGCCAGCCCTCATGAGCCGCAGGGCATAATGGTCGCTTCTGACCGGTCGGGCCGCCATTGCCCCGCTGTCTCGCGATAAATCGACGGTTATCGGCCGGCAGCTCTGCGGACGCGCTGTTCTTCCAGATACCGCTCCACGGACATACGATGTCCCTCGGTCAGGTGGGCAATGGTCTGCAGGGCCGCGGTCGCGTCGAGCGCCACTGTCAGTTCGCTGCGCTCCGAGAGCCGGAGGAGACGCTTGGCATAGCGCAGAGCCACACCGGAGTTGGCCGCGAGCTCTGCGGCCAGTGCGTTTGCGCGGTTGCGGAGCGCCTCGACAGGGAGCACCTCCGAAACCAGCCCATAGGCGAGCGCGGTATCCGCGTCGATGATCCGGCCGGAGAAAGCCATTTCGGCAGCCCGCGCGTGGCCGATCGCACGGGGCAGGAACCAGGCGCCACCGATGCCGGAAATCAGGCCGAGCCTGACGAATGTCTCGGAAAAGCGCGCCCGCTCGGACGCGATGCGCATGTCGCACATGCACGCCAAGTCCAGGCCCGCGCCCATCGCCGGTCCGTTCACGGCCGCGATGGTGGGCACTTCAAGGCCGTACAGGGTTTTGGCCAGCCTCTGCAGCGAGTGGCGGTACCGCTCTCCGATTTCGTCCGGCGTCCCGGCCATGAAACCTTGCTTGGCCTCCATGTCCTTGATGTTGCCTCCGGCGCAGAACACGGAGCCGGCTCCTGTCAGCACCAGGACCTTGACGTCCGGATCGCGGTTCACCGCGTCGAGCGCGTCGATCATCTCGTCGCACTGCTCGGTTCGGCTTAGCGCATTGCGGGTTTCCGGCTCGTTCATGACGACGGTTACGATCGCTGCGTCTCGCTCGACGAGGACGAAGGGCTCGGTCATTGCTTGTTCCCTGTAAAGATTACGGAATTGGCCTCCAGCCTCTCGATCTCGGATGCCGAAAAGTCGAAGCGAGCCAGGATTTCCCTGGAATGCTGGCCGACGAGCGGCGGTGGGCTGGCGGGCGACGCCGGTCCGCCGAGCGCAAAACCCGGCATGCGGAACGATCCCGCCTTCGGGGCGTCAACTTCGATTTCTATCCCGCTCGCTCGATACTGGTCCGAGCGGGTGAGATCCTCGTAGTCGTCGACGCGCGCGGCGAGGATGTCCGCCTCGACCAGCAGCGACAGCCATTCGTCGGTGCGCCGCCTGCGGAAGATGGGATCGAGCACCGCCCGCAGTTCACGCCGGTTCCGCACGCGCTCGCGGTTGGTCGCGAACCTCGGGTCGGAGGCGAGGTCCGACCGGTCGACGATCCGGCAAAGGCGCTGCCAGCGCGCCTCCTGGTAGGCCGCCACCATGAGCCAGCCGTCGCTGGTCGGCAGCGCCTCGTTCACGGCGGCGTAGGGGGCGGCGCTCCCAGTCGGAACCGGCAATTCGCCGGAGTTCAGATATCCGGCGAGGTTCAGATGCTGGACCATGAGGGTCGCGCTGTAGAGGCTGACGTCGAGATGTTCGCCACGCCCGGTCGCGTCCCGCTGCCGGAGTGCTCCCAAGATCGCCATCGTGGCGAAGAGCGCGCCCATCATGTCGGCGAACGGAAGCGGCACCTTGCCGGGCGAGCCGTCCGGCGAGCTGATCGCGCTCATGAGGCCACTTGCGGCCTGGATCACGCCATCGACGCCGGGGCGGTCCCGCCACGCCCCGTTTTGGCCGAAGGCGGAAACCGAACAGGTGATCAGGTCCGGCCGGAAAGCGCGTAGTCTTTCGTGGCCGATTCCAAGCCGCTCGGCAACGCCCGGCCGGAAGTTCTCGACGACGACGTCGACATTCGGCATCAGCCGCTCGATGACGGAGCGAGCCTCGGGCTGCTTCAGATCGATGCAGAGCCCAAGCTTGTTGCGGTTCGAAGTGAGTGCCGTGAGGCTTTCATCATTGTGCCAGGGCGGCCCCAGGCGTCGGGCGAGCTCTCCGCCGGGCGGCTCGACCTTGATGACCGTCGCACCCATGTCGGCAAGCCACATCGCGGCCACCGGGCCAGCGATGAGCTGCCCAAAATCGAGCACGGTCAGGCCCGAAAGCGCCTTGCTGAGCATTCCTCCCCCGTCTCACAGGTTCATGCTTTCCGTTCTTGCTCATCTTGCGGCAGGGCGACAATCGAGTAATTTTGGTCAATTGTTGAGTTATTCGGAATATTCCGATGCGTGATCTGCCGCCGCTGAACGCCCTCGTCGCCTTCGAGATCGTTGCCCGTTCCGGCAGCGTCCGGCGCGCCGCCGAGGAGCTTGCCGTGACGCCGGGAGCGGTGAGTCGGCAACTGCGCCTGCTGGAAGATCACTTCGGCGTCGCGTTGTTCGTCCGGCAAGGCCGGGGCCTGACGCTGACCCCCATTGGCACCACCTATTTCGAACGCGTCACCTCCCACTTCGACGGGTTGCGGCGGGCGAGTGCGCTCCTCCACAGCTCGTCGGGCCGCGCGGTCCTCAGGGTCCGATCGTACACGACCTTCGCGACGCGCTGGCTGATCCCACGGCTGTCGCAGTTCCAACTGGCTCATCCAGAAATCGATGTGCGCCTGACGACCGCATCGGAATGGAGCGATCTCGGCGACTTCGACGCGGCGATCAGGCTGGGGGACGGGGCCTGGCCGGAGTTCGACGTCAGCCCGCTCGTCGCGAACGTCCTGCAGCCTGTCTGCAGCCCCAGTCTCTTCCAGAGGATGGGCATCGCGAACGCCTCCCGGCTCAGCAAGCAGAACATCTTCCTGGTGCGGGCGCGGCCGGACGACTGGTCGCTTTGGTGCGAGAGCGCGGGAGTCGAGTTCGCCAGCCTGACCCGGCGGAAGGAGCTCGAGAGTTCGGCGCTGGCCTATCTGGCCGCCATCGAGGGCCGGGGCGTTGCCCTCGCGCAGACCGTCCTTGTCGAAGACGAACTGCGCACTGGATCGCTCGTCCCGGCCCATGACCACGCCTTCGATAGAGGCCGTGTGACGTACTATCTCGTCTCCGACCAGCGCTCGCGGAAGCGCGAACCGCTTTCCCGCCTCCGGCGCTGGCTGGCGGCGGACGGCCCGGAGATTGAGTAGGGCGTCCAATCGTTTCCTGCAGATCAACAGTTGAGTAACTTTACTCGCTAGTCATCCCTGCGAGCGCCGGTACGCTGTGCGGGCAAGGCCGAAATCTTGCTCGCGAGGGGTGACGGAAGTGGTGCCGGGGAAACTGATTACGCCAACCTCGACCATCGAGCTTACCGTCGAGGCAGGCACCTCTTCCCTGACCGGCAGGTCGGCCGCCCTCCGCCCAGATAAACTCGGAAGGGAGGATCCGGCATGCCCAACGTCCGTGAACGGGCGATGTCTACCATCGTGTTTTCGTCCAGTGTCGGCACGATACTGGAGTACTACGATTTCTTCATCTACGTGACGCTTATGCCGATACTCGCCAAGTTGTTCTTCCCGGCGACGGATCCCAGCAGCGCGGCGTTCATTTCGGCGGCGGGCTTCGGCGCGGCGTTCCTCGCCCGACCGGTCGGGACCCTCATCTTCAGTCCGATGGCCGACAGGATCGGCCGCAAGAAGACATTCATCGTCACGCTCAGCCTGATGGGGCTCGCCACCACGCTCATGGGTTGCCTACCCGGGTTCCAGAGTGTCGGCCTCGCCGCGCCCGCGGCCCTGCTCGCGCTTCGTATCGCCCAGGGCCTGGCACTCGGCGGGGAATACGGGTCGGCCGCCGTGTACGTGATGGAGCATTCACCTGCCGGCAAACGCGGGCTGTTCACCAGCGCGCTACAGGGCACTGCGGGCCTGGGCCTGCTCGCGGCGATCGTGATCGTCACGGCCCTCAAGTTCGGCCTCGACGCGCAGGCCTACGAAAGCTGGGGCTGGCGCGTGCCGTTCCTGATGTCCGCGCCCATTGTCGTCGTCGCCGCGGCCATTCGGCTCAAGATGAGCGAGACGCCAGTCTTCCTCCATCTCCAGCGGAACGGCAAGCTGCCGAAGTCGCCGCTCCTCGACACACTGAGAAGCGGACAGGCCTGGAAGGGGATCCTGCTTGCGATCTTTGGTGCACAGGGCGGCACGTCCGTGTCCCTGTACGCCTCGATCGTCTACATGCTGTTCTTTATGCAGAACGTCCTGAAGGTCGACCCGACGACCACCAACGTCTGCGTCGGGATCGCCGTGATCGTCGCCTTTCCCTTCTACCTGGTCTTCGGTGCGCTCTCCGACCGCTGGGGCCGTGCCAAGACGATGCTGACGGGCATCGTACTCTGGATGCTGTCCGCCTATCCGGCGTTTGCCGGAATCAGGTCAGGGGCCGCACAGGGTGCGTGGGCCCAGGTGACCGCCTACATCGGCGTGCTGGCGATCCTGACCGCGATGATCATGGCGCCTCTTCCCGCCTTCGTCTCCGAATGCTTCCCGCCCCAGACCAGGGCAACCGGCTTCGGTCTGGCCCAGCAGCTCGGGAACGTCCTCTTCGGCGGTTTCCTGCCGCTTATCTCGCTGTCCCTCGTGAGCTGGTCCGGAAACCCGCTGGCAGGCGTCGCCTATTCGATCGCGTCGCTCTTCCCCTGCGCCATCGTCACCTATCTCTGGGCCATCAAGGCGGAGAAGTCGTTCAGGTCCAAGGGCGAAGACGTCGTGGCGAGGGCGCTGGAGACGGCCCGTTAGGGATCCCGCTTGTCGTTCTCTCCGCCCGATAGGTTCGGGCGGTCAGGGCGGCTGGCCGTTTCGATACGGAGATCGATGGCGTGCTGCACCACGTAGGCCTGCAGTTCTACCGCGAGCCGTCCTGAGCTTCGCGCCGCTCCTCACCCACGAAGACCACAAACCCCATTGCGCTATGTGCCGAGAACGGCAGCCCAGGGTCTTCGGGCTCGCTGTTCCCAGAAAGGAACGATGATGATCACGATACTGAACCCTGCCGACGGCTCCATCGTGGGCGAGGCGCCCGACATGAACGGGGACGAGGTCAAGGCGGCGATCGACCGTACCTGCGGCGCGTTTCCCGCTTGGTCGCGCAGGCTGGCGAAGGAGCGCGGCGACCTGCTTCGGCGGTGGTTCGAGCTCGTCAGGGACGACAAGCGGCTGTTCGCCGAGATTGTCGTCAAGGAAAACGGGAAGTGTGTCGCCGAGGCCTTGGGCGAGATCGACTACGGGCTTGGCTTTGCGGAGTGGTATGCCGAGGAGGCGAAACGCGTGTACGGCGACACCATTCCGACGCATGCGGCGAACGCCGCCGTCATCGTGACCAAGGAACCTGTCGGTCCGACCGCGGCGATCACGCAGTGGAACTTCCCCTTCATGATGATCATGCGGAAGGTCTCGATGGCGCTTGCCGCCGGGTGCACGATGATCATCAAGCCGTCCGAGTTGACGCCACTCACCGCCTACAAGCTTCTGGAATACGCCCGCAAGGCCGGGATTCCCGAGGGCGTACTCGAGATGGCGACCGGTACGCCAAAGGAGATCGGCGAACTGTTCACCAGCGACGACCGCATCCGCAAAATCACCTTCACCGGGTCGACCGCTGTCGGGAAGCTGCTTGCGGAATCGTGCGGCCGCGAGCTCAAGAAGATGACGCTGGAACTCGGCGGAAACGCGCCGTTCATCGTGTTCGACGATGCCCACTTCGAGGATGCCGTCGCCGGCGTCGTCGCTGCCAAGCTCCGGAACTCCGGCCAGGTCTGCATCTCTCCGAACCGCATTTTCGTGCACGATGCGATCTACGACCGCTTCGTGTCCGCCGTCGCCGAACGGGTGGCGAAAATCCGAGTCGACCAGGGACTTCAGGACGAGTTCGTTGTGGGTCCGCTGATCAACGAGCCCAGCCTCGAGAAGGTCGTCCGGCTCGTCGAGGAGGCGAAGGAGCGTGGCGCGCAGGTCGTCCTCGGCGGGAAGGTCCACGCAAAAGGCGGGCTGTTCTATGAGCCAACCATCCTGACCGGGCTCGACGACGGCATGAAGGTGGCTCAGACCGAGATCTTCGGCCCTGTCTTCCCGATCTACCGCTTCCATACCGAGGAGGAGGTGGTGAAGCGAGCGAACAACACCGAGTACGGTCTGGTCGCCTACGCCTACACCCGGGACGTCGGCCGGGCCTTCCGCCTGTCGCGCGACATCGAGGCTGGCATGGTGATCCTGAATTCCGGCTCTGTCGGTACGGCATCAGTGCCGTTCGGCGGCGTCAAGCATTCCGGCTACGGCCGCGAAGGCAGCTATTACGGGATCGAGGAATACGTCCACGTGAAGTACGTGCTCATGAGTGGACCTGACCGATAACTGCCGGCAGGCGCGCGAGGTCTGCTTCGGCTTAATCAGGCAAATGACATCCGGAGACGGTTGATGCCGTCGAGACCAGGGTCGATGGGTCGCTCCCTCACGCCGCCATTAGGCGTCGGGGCATGCCCGCGGCCCCGCCGAAGTCGGTCGGCGCTGAGCTCTCCGAGCCCAAAGCCACCGTTTCGCTTTCGGCCCGGACTCGACAATTCGCCTCCATCCGCTTCGCGCCCCTGATTGCCGTTCCTGGGTGTTCGCTGGCTGCCCCAGAGCGGCCATTCGGCTGACTGCGTTTTCCCCAACCCGGCAACACGAGTGCGCTAGCAAGCCCAAACCATCGGTCGAATCCCGCCCATCAGCCTGTCCGGATCGGGTCCGTTTGCCGGACAGGAATGTAAGCGACAGCTGGTCCAGACTTTGGTCGTTCGGGACCGACGGCACCCTTGCGTTTATGGACTCGTCAAATTTCCAAAGATATCGGGCGTTGCTAGCGGGTCGTAGATGAGAGGCCTCGATCGAGTCCCCTGACGGGGACTTTCGTCAGCGGCTGGGGTGATGGTGCGAGTCGGCAGCCTGAACCTTCCCGTGCGACGCGGTTGCGGATTTTCGCGGGTCCACGTGGCGGTATCTGGGGCCGCTTCGATAGGGCTTGCCGCTGATCGCATTGGTTGTGTAGCATCGCGCCGTC
>NZ_BMJQ01000042.1 GCF_014643535.1 Aliidongia dinghuensis
GTCGGGATCGCGGTCTGGCTGTAGACGAGGCTGTAGAGCCGCGTATCGCCGGTGCTGGCGAAGGTCGCGGTGCCGAAGTTCGCGAGGCCGATCTGCCCGGTCAGGTCGAGCGTGCCGGCGCGGACCGAGAGCGTGCCGTTGGCCGTGGCCAGCACCGGGGGTGCCGACGCGGCGCCGCCGAAATCCACATACGGCGCCGCGATCGACACGCGCGTGCCGCCGACGGAAGTCAGCCCCGCCGCCAGGGTCGGGATGGCCGTCGCGCCGGCCGGCAGCGCCACATATGCGGTCGCATCCGAGACGAAGGACCGGCCGAGGCCGATCGAGACGTTGCCGGCGAAGCCGACGGCGACCGGCTCATTCAACGTGGATCCGCCGAGCACACCGTTGGCCACGGCGATCGGATCGGCGGCGACCACCAGGCTCGCGATCCCCGAACCGTCGAGCCGGTCGACGGCGAACCGCTCGAAGCCGGGCGTGCTACCCGCGATCGCCTGGCCGGGCTGGAGCCCGGCCGGCATGAAGGTGCCGGATTGCTGCAGGATGATCCCGCTGGCCCGCGTGGTCGTGGTCCCCTGGAAGTTCCGCAGGTTATTAAGGACCTCCATGCTCGCCGGCGACAGCGTCAAGGTGCCGCCATCCGCCTCCGCGGCACCGCCATGGGCGATGAGCGTGCCGTCATAGAGCAGGCCGCCGACGCCGCCGAGCGTGATCGAGCCCGCATTGCTCCAGACCGGCGTCGGCACATAATTGTTCCCCGGCTGGCCGCCCGTGCCCCCGGCGAGGTCGAACGTGCCGGCGGCCCCGGACACGTCGATCGCCGACCCGGCCGCGGCGATGACGTAGCCGGTGCCGTCGAGCACCGAGACGGACCCGCCCGCCAGCACCTTGCCGGTGCGCGGCACGATCTGCCCGGACGCGGTCCAGACGGGTGTCGCCAACGGATCGAGCAGCGTGATGCCCGAGGCGTCGAGCACGCTCTCGGCGCCGAGCCAGACCGAGCTCGTGGCCGGCGTGCTGTCGGCCGCGGCACCGGTCAAGGAGATGCTGCCGCCATGGGCGACGATCGTGCCGAGGTCGGTCAGCTGGTCATAGGAGGTGAGCGAGACGGCGGCCCCCGGATCGGCCAGGATGGCGGCGCCCTGGCCGAGCAGAAGCGTTCCGGTCACGCCGGGATAGACGGGATGGGCAATGCCGAAGCCGGCCCCGTTGGTTGTGCTCCATCCCATGTACTCGCCGGCGGTCAGCGAGAAACTGGCGGCCTGGCGATGATAGGGGTCGAGCGACCCGACCGACACCAGCGAACCGTCGGGCACCGCACCGCCCGCGCCGTAGAGGTTGGTTCCGGTCGGTGCTGCCAGCAGCGCCTTGGCATTTGGAATGAAGTTCTGCTCGCTGACCGTGACGGTGGTGCCGCTCGCGATGGTCGCGTCATAGTCCGCCGTCAGGTTGTAGGCGCCGAAGCCCTGGCTGGAAAAGAAGCTCGCCGGCAGGACGAGCGCATAGGACGGGGCCGCCGCCGCATCGCCGCCGATCTGGAGGTCCAGCGTCTGCAGCGTCAGCGTGCCGCCGCCGGAAAAGCCGAAGCCGCGCAGGGTGCCGCCGAGCGTGATGGTGCCGCGCGTCGGCTGGCTCTGCGGCAGAAGCGGGGTGGCGTAGTTGCCGAAGCCCTCGTTGTACTGGAACACATAGGTCTCGAGCGAGATGCTGCCGCCCTTGCCGACGGGGATACCGTCCACCGCTTTGAGCAGCCCGTTCGGCTGGACATAGCCGCCGCTCGACACATCGAGCACGCTGCCGGGCTCGAGATCGATCGCGCCGGTGACATCGTAAGCCGGCAACGTATCGATACCCTGCAGCCCGAGCGAGTTGCCCTGGGTGATGATCGAAATGCTGCCGCCGTTGATGGTCGCAGCGCCGGTCTGCCGGTTCGGGTCGAGACCGGCATCGTTCACCCATTGCCCCGCCGCACTGAGGGTGACGCCGGTACCGATCGTGACGTCGCCGGGAAACAGCAGGGAAGCCGTGTAACCACTGCTGCTCGTGCCAAGGATATAGCTCTTGCCGGTGATGCTGATCGTCCCGCCCGGGGCCGTCAGATCGGCATTAACCTGCACGGCGCCGCCGGTGAGCGAGATCGAGCCGCCGGGCTGCACCTTGAGCGGGGCGTTGACCGCGAAATTCTTGGAGCTGTTGAAGCTCATCGCGGAGAATCCCGCCGCGTCGAGGATCGGCGCGGACAGGGTCGAGGTGTACAAAATGTTGTTCGGATCGCTCTGCGACAGGGCTTGATAGGCCGGGGTCGCGAGGGAAGTATCCGCGTTGAACCCGGGCGCAATGGCGTCGAGTTGCGTGCCCTGATCGGCGATGACGATGTTCTGCGTTATGGTCGGATTGGAGCTATTGCCGACCGACAATGAGCCGCCCTTCGGCAAGCCGCCGCCCCGGACCTGATGCAGGCCGGCCTCGGATGACGCGAGAATCTCGCCGTCGAGGATCATCGCGCCGGTTGTGCCCGTCTGGTTGAAGGGCTCGTAGCTGGAAGTGGCGAGGATGTTGAACGCCCCGCCATTGCCGCCCTGGATATAGTCCGGGACATAGGTGCCGCCGCTCAGTAGCCCGCTGCCATAAGTCTCGGTGATGCCCCAATGCGCATGGTGGACGGTGAACTGCCCGGCGATGCCGACAAAGGTATCGTTCGGATCGGCTTCGCCGATGTCGACCAGGTGGCCCGCGGCATCGACCAGGCGGGTCGTCGCGATGGTGCCGCCCAGATAATGGATATAGCCGCCCGTCAGATTCAGCACCGAGCCCGGCGCGGTGATGACCTCGCCGCCGGTCAGGCTCAGCGACCCCGCATTGACCAGCATCTGGTCGATCGTGCGCGGCATCTCATCGACATAGCCTTGCGCGTTGAGCAAGGGCGAGCCGACCCAGGCCTCGCCGTCCGCGCGCGTCCCCGTGACCGTGCTGTCGATCACCACCGTCCTGGTGAACAGGAACCCGTTGCGCTGCAAGGGCGCATCGGCGAGATCGTCCGTCGTCAGCGGCCCGATCTTGACCAGCGTGGCGGACACCGGCAATTGCACGTCCGGGAGGCCGGAAACGTCGATCACCGCCCCGCCGTCGACATAGACGCGGCCGAGGGCATCCCCGTTGATGCTGGCTGTCGACGAGACAGGCAATTGCGCCGCCACGGTCACATTGGCCCCCGGCGCCTCCACGAGCGAGCCATTGTTGAACGTGACCGCGCCACCGATGAGCGAAATCGTCCCGGGCTTGAACGACGTATCGGCCGCCTGGGTCGAGGTCGTCGTCTCGCCATCTTCTTCGGGCAGCACCGTCGTCACCGAACCGGGTGCCAGCACCAGCGGGCCGGTCCGCCGGGCGTCCGCGGAGCTGGTGGTGTCGCTCTCATCCGCCGCGCTCAAGACGATGCCGCCGGGCCGCGCGACGCTGGTGGTGACCGCAATGACACCGGCCTGGGTCACGGTGGCGCCCAGCATCGTGACGTTGCCGGTGGTGGCCTGGATCAGGCCGGTATTGGTCGCCGTGAAAACCGGCGTCTGGTCTCGCTGCCCGGAAGGATTAACAGCACCGACGAGCCCCGGGCTAAGCCAGGAGCTGGCGGCACCTGCGAGAGGGGAGTCGAGCTCAACCCCCATGCCGGCGGCGAGAATGACCTGACCGTTGGGTGCGAGGATGGTTCCCGCATTGGAGACGTTCGGCGCCGCGAGCAGCGCATAGCCGAGGCTGCCGGCCTGGATCTGCGCCCCGGCAGAGACGGTGATATTGCCATAGCTCTGCACGTCCGAAAGCGACGCGTTCGTCACGCCGAGAAACGGGGTGCCCTGGAAGCCGGTGATGCCGACGGTCAGAAACGCGTTGTTGCTCGCCTGGACGGCCGCGTCATAGGCGGCGCTGCCCGGCACCATCGACGCCAGGTTCACCGGCTCGCCCATGAACGGCAGCGAGGAGACCAGCAGCGAGTTCGTGTTGACCTGGCTGGACCCGCCGAAGATCACGCCGTTGCGGTTCAGGAGATAGACCGAGCCCTCGGCCTTGATTTGGCCCAGGATCTGGCTCGGCACGCCTGAGGGATCGACGATCCGGTTGAGCGCGATCCAGTTGTTGCCGGCCGAGCTGTTGCCGGCCGTCTGGTCGAAATGGACCGTCGTGTCCTTGCCGACGTTGAACTGAGCCCAGGTCAGGATCGCCTTCTGCGCGGTCTGCTTCACGGTGACGGTGGTCTGCCCGCCGCTCGTCGCCTGCGTCGGCAGGTTGGCGTTCTGCCAGAGGCTCGGATCCGTCCCGACATTGGGCGCCACCTGCAGCCCGCCGGCGCCGAGCCCGTTCGGCACCGTGCTCGGCGCGCTCAAGGCCAGGTTGCGGGCAGCGCTCTGGGCCGCTTGCATGGCCTGGATTGCTTGCGTCGCGCGGGCGAGCGAGTTCATCGATTGCTGCGTCGCGGCCGCCGCCTGCTGCGCCGACATGACGGCGCCCGCCGCCGCGTTGGCCGTCGCCGAGGCCGCGCCATCCGCCGCGAGAATATTCCGCGCCTCCGCCGGGGCACCGGCGGCCAGCAGCGTCATTACGCTCACGCTGGTCAAGAGTGCTGCGTGAAATGAGCGTGGAGAACGGCGCACGATATCGTTCCGACGGATGAGCATGAAGGCTCCTGTCAACGCGCTTGTTGGCGGATCAGCGAAATGGCCGAGCAGCGATGACGCGACCTGAGTCTCGGCACCGCTCTCTCACTTAGACAGACTGGCGAGACCCGCCCGACCCGACACGCGGAAACGAAAAAATTCTCCGGGGCAGCCAGCCAACAGGATGCCGGCGAAAATCTTCTATCGATAACAGGAAGTTACGCCGATGCGGCTCGGCTTCACCTTGTCGACGAAGCTTTGTCGCCGGCAAATGCTCCAGCGCCGTCAGCTCAGCAGCACGATGCCTTCGGGCAGGGACGTGACATGCGCGCCGAACGCCCCAGCCAACTGATCGATCGCCTGATCGAGCCGGTCGAGGCGGAAATTCGCCACGACCGAGCGCTGCTTGAGCTCAGCGTTCATGACGATGATCCGGCCCGGCCGATAGCGGTTGATTTCCTCGACCACCTGGTCGAACGGCATGTACCGGAAGACGAGCAAGCCCTGCTGCCACGCCGACACAACCTCTGGATCCACGGCCGCGACCTGGCTCAGCCCCGGCTCGCCATAGACGATTTGCTGGTTCGCCTGGATAGTGGCGGCCCGCCCGCGGCACGTCGCCTGGACCGTCCCTTCCAGGCAGGTCACGCGCACCGTTGAGCCGTCGAGGCGCACGTTGAAGCGCGCGTTGGCCGCCGCCACATGACCGGCTCCCGCCAATACGACGAAAGGCGCCGCCCTCGGCCCGCTCGCAGCGATTGCCGCCTCTCCGGAAATCAGTTCGATCCGGCTCTCCTCGCCCGCACCGGGGCGCAGCGCGATGCTGGTCTCCGTGTTGAGCTCGACCGAGACGGTACCGGCTAGGGTGATCCGTCGCTGCTCGCCCTTCCCGGTCCGGTAATCTGCTGCCAAGTCGGCGAAGGACGGCCACAAGGCGAAGGGCGGACGCACGATCGCGTATCCAGCTGCAGCCGCCGCGGCCGCCATTGTTCCACCTAGCAGCGCGCGGCGTCCGAGGCGCGGGCCGCCGCCCTGCTGACCGACGCCCTGCTGCCTGGCGCCCTGCTGCCCGACGCCCTGCTGCCTGGCGAGGGGCACCACCTTGCCGGCGCGGCTCACCATTTCGACCGCTGCGGGACCGAGCTTGTCCCACAGCAGATTGGCTTCGGCGAACGCCCGGCGGTGTGTCTGGCTTTGGGCGCGCCAGCGGTTGAGCGCCTCGGCGTCGGCAGCAGTCGCCTCGCCGGAAGTGAGCCGCATGACCCACGCCATAGCCTCGAGGTTTATCGCTTCGTTCCCGCGGCCAGGAGCCTCGCCCCCGGTCGCCGTCAAACGATGCTGTTTCTGCGGACCGGACACGCCCTCTCTCTTTCCGCCGCTGCCGTCGATCCAGCGGTTTCGTATTCTAGACTGTTCTGGCAAGTGCAACCCGAACCGTCATGACAAATTTATTTCGAGGCGGGCACGACAATGGGCCAAAGCACGCCTGAGTTCGCGCTCGACCATGCGGGTCGAGATCCCGAAATGCTGGGCAATGTCGCGATGCGGCAGCTCTTCCACGCGAGCGGCGACGAAAATGGCGCGACATCGATCGGGCAGCTCCTGAAGCGCATCGATGAGAGATTCGATATCCGCCCGCGCTGTCGCAATTCGTGCAGGATCGAGTTCGTCGCGATCGGCCCGACGGAGCGCGTCGATTTCGGCAAGCGTCAGGCGCCGGCTATCTGCCTGTCGACGATCTTTCGCAATGTTGAGCGCCACGCGAAAGAGGTAGGCCCTCGGATTGCGAAGCAGGCTGGGCTCGCCCGGCTGGCGCTCCAGACGCAACCAGGTTTCGTGCAATACCTCACTTGCGAACTCCGTCGAGCCGAGGCGACGAGTGAGACGGAGCTTAAGGTCGTCATAATCATCCGCCAGCAACTGCCGCAACATCACTCGGCCTCGTTCCGCCCCGGTTTTGCGAGGTCACACATGAAGTTCGCTTATCATTCGAAGAGAGATGGCTCCTGCAGAATGTTCGCAGCGGGCCGCCTGCGCAATAGTCATAAAACCGTTACGCGCTCCCAAGTGTTCGAGGTTGATATCGGCCTCAGGGACTATTGGCCGGACTGCAATCTCCTGTCGCAACGGGGGAACGCGGCAAAATAAGCACGGTTACTGGTTGCGGCAGGCCAGCCGGTGGCGGCGCCCCCACGGCGAGATTGTGCAGCATGGTCGAAAGTGCCGCATCGCGGGCATTGTTCCCGCTGGAACCAAGAAGGTTGGTTTCGGTAACCGTGCCGGAAGGGGCGATCCAGAGCTGTACGGCCATCCGGTAGGCACCGGGCTCGGTTGTCCCAAGCCGGCAGAGGGTGCGTTTCATCGCCGCTTGGATCACGGCGGAATAATCGATGTAGTCCGGCATGGGAGCTAGCTCGGCCGGCCCGGCCGAGACCTCCTCCGTCCGGACAGGGACGAGGACGAAAGCATCCGCAGCCGTGCGCCGAACCGTCAACCCGGTCCCGGCCAGCAGGTCTCGCAAGGCATCCTCGGGCGCAAAGGCACCCCTGAGCTCTGCGGACTGGCGTCCCGAGACCAGGGCGCCATCGGCTGCAACCTGAATCGCGGTCGCGGCACTATAGGCATAAAGCGCGGAGGCGAGCGGCTGAGCAGGAATATCGAGATTGACGCGCTGGGGTACGGTGGTTTGGGTGGTCCCCGCAGCGCCGACGCCCGGACTGCCCGCAAGCAACAAGCCGCAAATGATCGAGACCAGGCTGTGAGAGCGCCAGGCCTTCACCACGCCCCGATCCTGGCAGATGCCTCATTCGGCGCCTCGCGAGTTCGACGCATCTCGACAGTCATGGAGTCACGCATGGGTCGAAATGATACCGGTTCCGGATGTCGGATCCACTACACGATCGGTACCGGAGTCAACGCGCATGACCGGTGCTGCGCCGACGCCGAGCGGCGAACCCACCGCTGCGGGAGAGAGATCAAGGACGGTCGATCTGGGGCCTGAAGCAATCGATCTCGGTCGAGGGCCCTGGGCTTGCTGCCAAGGGAGGCGATCGCCGTTCTTCAGGGCCGTTCAACGGAAGTCCACGCAACCTCCCTGGCTTCCCACCTTGCATCTCGCTGTGCGGGTCGCGCAGTGACTAAAGGCGACCGATGGTGCGTCCCGTTATCAACAGACAAACGCCGACGGACATTTCATGGACCTTGTCTGCAGGCGGCTCTCGACCCGGCACAGGTCGATCTCCGGAGGCTCCGCGTCGGCCTCTCCCGCTGCGCCAAATTCGATAAGAGCAGCGCTGGTTCCGGTTCGGAAGATTGGACCTTGGCACCCCACCATGTTGTCAACCTCAGCACGGCACCCGGCGAGCCGATGACGGTGACAATGGTTGCCCAATTCACGGACGACGAATAACCTCACTAATGCAAAATGTGAGGCATCGTGTGGGGCTAGCATCTCCCGCCAAAAAGCCTCTGTCGAATATCAGATTGGATAGAAGAGAGCGTTGGCGGAGGGAGCGGGATTCGAACCCGCGATACGGTTGCCCGTATACACACTTTCCAGGCGTGCGCCTTCAACCACTCGGCCACCCCTCCGCAGGCACGGGCATGATACAGCGCGTGCGAGGCGGCGGAAACTAGCGAAGGCGGCGGCGGCGCGCAATCCCCTTGCCCCTGCGCCGGGCGAAACGCTGCCGCGCCCCCGCCCTCGGCTGCCATGAAATTCCCGTCGCATCGGCGCGGCCGCTTCCAGTATGACAATTGCATGTCACGACAGCAGGCCGCGACATGGGGGTCGCTGCGCGCGAGGGGAGCGTCGGGGGAAAGATGGACATTGCGGAACAGGTGACGGTGACGGCGCCGCCGGTGCGAGTCGACGCCTATGCCCGGCGGGCGCTCGGCGCAGCCATGCTGGGCTATGCCATGGACGGGTTCGACCTCCTGATCCTGGGATTCATGCTGAAGGCGATCTCGGCCGAGCTCGGCCTCTCCGCCGCCGAGGCCGGCTCGCTCGTCACCTGGACCTTGGGCGGCGCCGTCGGCGGCGGCGTGCTGTTCGGTGTCTTGAGCGACCATGTCGGCCGCATCCGCGTGCTCACCTGGACGATCCTGATCTTCGCCCTCTTTACCGGCCTCTGCGCGCTCGCGACCGGCTATCGCGACCTCCTTGTCTATCGCACGATTGCGGGCTTGGGGCTCGGCGGCGAGTTCGGCATCGGCATGGCCTTGGCCGCCGAGACCTGGCCACCGCAGTTGCGCGCCCGGGCGTCCTCCTATGTAGGCTTGGGCTGGCAGGCGGGCGTGCTGCTGGCAGCGCTGGTGACGCCGGTGCTGCTGCCCGCGATCGGCTGGCGCGGCATGTTCGCAGTCGGCCTCGTGCCGGCGCTTGTCTCGTTCCTGGTACGCCGCGCCGTCGGCGAGCCCGAGATCGCGGTGCGGGCCCAGCGGTCTGGTACCGGCTGGCTCGCCTCGCTCCGCCTGCTCGTCAAGGACCGGGCGACGGCCAAGGTCAGCTTCGCCATGTTCGTGCTCTGCTCGGTGCAGAACTTCGGCTATTTCGGCCTGATGATCTGGCTGCCGAGCTATCTCTCGACCCGGTTCGGCTATGGGCTGACCCAATCGGCGCTGTGGACCGGCGTCACCATCCTCGGCATGGCGGCCGGCATCCTGCTGTTCGGCGAGCTCGCCGACCGCATCGGCCGGCGGCCGGCGTTCCTCGCCTACCAGGCGGGTGCCGTCGTCATGGTGCTGGTCTATTCGCAGCTGACGGATCCGACGGCGCTGCTCCTGGGCGGCGCCGTCATGGGCCTGTTCGTCAACGGCATGCTGGGCGGCTACGGCACGCTCATGTCGGAGCTCTATCCGACGGCGGCGCGCGCGACGGCGCAGAACGTGCTGTTCAATCTGGGCCGCGCCGTCGGCGGCTTCGGCCCGGTCGTTGTCGGCAGCCTGGCCGCGGCCTATTCCTTCAGCGCCGCGATCGCGCTGCTGGCCACGATCTACCTCCTCGACATGGTGGTGACGGCGCTGCTCATCCCCGAGCGCCGCGGCGCCGTCCTCGACTGATCCTCCCCCGCTACTCCTCCTCGCCCAGCACGGCGGCAACCGGCGAGCGCAGGTGGGTCGCCGCCGAATTGAGGCCGGTGCCCTCGTCGCGCATGACCGCCGAGGGCACGGCGAAGTGGCTCGGATAGACCTGGTCCGGCACGATCTCGACCGGGAGCGTCCGGTCGATCTCGGCGATCCATTCCGGGTCCATGGCGGCGTCGACCAGCACGCGCTCGGTGCTGGCGTCGAGCCGCGGCGTCGCAAATGCGCTGTCGAGCGACAGGTCGTAGTCGATCAGCATCGAGGCGAGCTGGGTCACGGCCGACAGGATCTTGCGGCCACCACAGGCGCCAAGCGCCACCCACGGCCCGCTGTCGCGGGTCGCCACCACCGGGCACATGTTGGCGAGCGGCCGCCGGCCGGGCAAAAGCGAATTCGGCCGGCCCGGCCGCGGGTCGAACCAATTGATGGCGTTGTTCATGAGGATGCCGCTCGATGGCAGCACGATGCGGGCGCCGAACCGGGCGAGCAGCGTCACGGTGAGCGCCACCATGTTGCCGTCGCGGTCGACCACCGAGAGATGGGTCGTGTTGCCAGCCGTCCCGGCGCCGAGCTCGTTGAGCCGGGTCTCGTGCGCTGCCCGGAGCGCCTCGGCATAGATGCGGAAGGTCGCCCCGTCCGGCCGGCCGAGCGGCAGGGTCGGCAGGCGGCGGCCGATCTCGTCCAGCGCCTGGATCACCGTCGGCCCGCCGCTCAAAGGCCCGGCAAAATGGAGCCGGACGCCCTTGTAGTCGTGGACGAGCGGCTCGCGCAGCTCGGCGCGATATCCCGCGAGGTCGGCCGCCGTGATGACGCTGCCGCCGGCCTTGAGGTCGGCCGCGATGCCGGCCGCAAGCTCGCCCTCGTAGAAGTCGCGCCGCCCGGCCTCGGCGATCCGCTTCAGGGTTTGGGCGAGTTGCCCCAGCGGCAGCGCGCCGGCCGGCCGATCGGTCGGCGGCACCGCGGGCAGGCCGCCCGGCAGATAGATCGCCGCCGCCGCCGGGTCGCACGCGAGGTCGGCAGCGGCGAGCGAGATCGCGAGTGCGGAATGCCAGTCGAGCGGCAGGCCGATCTCGGCGAGCCGGATCGCCGGCGCCAGCACCTCGGCCAAGCTCTTGCGCCCCAGGCTCTCGAGTGCGAGGCCGAGGCCGTCGACCGCGCCCGGCACGACCGCCGCCTCATAGCCGCGATCGTTGCGGCCGTCCTCGACCGCGGGCCAGCCGAACATGGAGGGCGCGGCCGTTGCGGACGCCAGCGGATAGCGCGCGGGATCGAGCCCGGCCGGCGCCACGGGGCCGAAATCGACGACGGTGACCTTGCCGGTCTTGGCCTCGGCCGCGACCATGAATCCCACGCCGCCGATGCCGCTCATCCACGGTTCGACCACACCCAGCGCGAAGGCGGTCGCGACCGCGGCATCGACTGCGTTGCCGCCGGCGCGCAGCAACTCGACGCCAGCCGCTGCGGCCAAGTGATGCTGGCACGCGACCAGACCGCCGCGGCTGGTGCGCGCCGGCTTCGCGACGCTCCAGGCCTCGGTCCGCCAGGAGGCCGGAGGCCAAGCCGAATTCGTCACAAGGGTCATGGGTGTCTCCCGTTTCGGGTCGATCTCATGCGCTGCGGCAAAGGCTTGGCGCTAGTCGGTCGCCTCGACGGCGACAGGACCGGCAGTATAGCATCGCGATCGACCGCCGCCAGACGCGGCACCGCCAGACACGACGGGGAATTTCCTTTTCCGTCCAACCTTCAGGACCGCCGCCACCCCCATGCCGTTCTTGACCCCGCTCGAAGCCGAGGCGTTCGAACTCAGCCTGCGCATCGGCGTCTGGAGCGCGGTCGTGAGCCTGCCGCCGGCGCTCGCCGTCGCCTGGGCGCTGGCGCGCGGCCGGTTCCGCGGCCGGCTGCTGCTGAGTGCCATCATCCACCTGCCGCTGGTGCTGCCGCCGGTCGTGACCGGCTATGCACTCCTGCTGCTATTCGGCCGGCACGGGCCGATCGGCGCCTGGCTCGAGAGCTGGTTCGGCCTCGTCTTCGCCTTCCGCTGGACCGGGGCGGCACTCGCCGCCGGCGTCATGAGCTTCCCGCTCGTCGTCCGTGCGCTGCAATTATCGATCGAGGCGATCGATCCGGGGTTGGAGCAGGCGGCGGCGACGCTCGGCGCCCGGCCGATCCTCGTGTTCCTGACCGTGACCCTGCCGCTCATCGTCCCGGGGCTGCTCGCCGGTGCGCTCCTCGGATTCGCCAAGAGTCTGGGCGAGTTCGGCGCCACCATCACCTTCGTCTCGAACATCCCGGGCGAGACGCGCACGCTCCCGATCGCGATCTACTCGCTGCTGCAGGTGCCAGGCACGGACGCGGCCGTGCTGCGCCTGTCGCTGCTCTCGGTCGCAGTGTCGGTCGTAGCCGTGTTCGGCTCCGAACTGGTGGCGCGCCGGCTCAGGCGCCGGGCGGCCGGCGCATGAGCCTTGTCGTCGACGTCGCCCTCGCCCGGCCCGGCTTCACGCTCGAGGTCGCGTTCGACAGCCCCGGCAGCGTCACCGCGCTGTTCGGCCGGTCCGGCGCCGGCAAGAGCACGATTGCAGCGCTCTTGGCCGGCCTCGTCCGACCGGACAAGGGCCGCATCGCGCTCGATGGCGAGGCGCTGGTCGACCGCGCCGCCCGCGTCTTCGTGCCGCCGCATCGCCGGCGGATCGGCTATGTGTTCCAGGACGGGCGGCTGTTCCCGCACCTCTCCGTCCGCCACAACCTGCTCTACGGCGCCTGGTTCCAGGGCCGCCGGGCGAGCAATATGCCGCTCGCCGACATCGTCGAGCTGCTGGGCATCGGCCATCTGCTCGACCGCCGGCCCGCGACGCTCTCGGGCGGCGAGAAGCAGCGCGTCGCGATCGGCCGGGCGCTCCTGATGGCGCCCCGCCTCCTGGTGCTCGACGAGCCGCTCGCCTCCCTCGACCAAGCGCGCAAGGACGAGATCCTGCCCTATCTGGAACGGCTCCGGGACGAGACGCGGCTCCCGATGGTCTATGTCAGCCACAGCCGCGAGGAGGTCGTGCGGCTGGCCGACCAGCTGGTCATGATCGAAGCCGGCCGGGTCACGGCGGCCGGGCCGATCGGCGAGGTCATGAGCCGGTTCGATCCGGCGGCCGGAACAGAGCCCGGCGCCGTGCTGGCGACGCGGGTCAGCGCGATCGATGCATCGCACGAGCTGGCGACCCTCGATTTTCCGGGTGGCCGGCTGACCGTGCCGGCCGGGCGGCTCGCCCTCGGCCAAGCTGTGCGCGTGCAGCTGCGCGCCCGCGACGTGGCGATCGCGACAGCGCCGCCGACCGGCCTCAGCATCCTGAACACGCTGCCGGCGACGATCGTCGACATGACGGCGGTCGGCCCGACCGCGGTCGGCCTCCGGCTCGATTGCGGCGGCACGATCCTGGTCGCCGAGATCACGCGCCTCTCCGCCGAAACCCTGGCGCTCGCCCCCGGCAAGCCGGTCCATGCGCTCATCAAGAGCGTGTCGTTCGATCGGCCGATGGAGGGGTGATCATGCAGAACGAAAAATCTTGAAATTCCACAAAAATTATTGCATTCACGAACAAAACAACCTAAAGGCGACGGAGTCTGTTGCAATTTCCCTCTTGGCAGCAAAGAATTTATTTGAGAGTTTGCTATGAATATGAAAGCACTTTTTTCAATTGCGACATTGCTACTTATGGTGCTGTTGGGCGGGTGCAAGCAGGCGAGCACTAATATCTATTCGGTAAAATCAGATAACTACGATCATACACCTCAAAGCATATTTGTCGGAGCTGCGTTCGGCGACACCCGCGCCAAAGCCAATTCCGGCGAGCCAGCCAGCAATCCTCTTATGGCGTTCAGAACTAGAATATCTAGCTCTTTAGAAGCTTGCGGCATTCGAACAAACGTCGAATTTAGTGAAGGCAATACAGCTACAGTCACCGTTCCGCCGGGCGCCCGAGATCCAGAGGCAATTCTCTTAATTCGACTGGTGTCGCAAACTGTAAGCGTTGGCGCTCCAGTTGTTGGCGCATACCATGCGGAAATGATCGACAGATCCAGCAAAAAGGCCATTTGGCAGGCAGACATAACAACAATAAGCGGACATAATTTTTACGATATTCTCGCAAAATCGCTTATAGATCGCATGATTTCCGACAAAATATTACCGACCTCGTGCGCAGCTAGCTAAATGCATTTGTGCTTCTTGCGTTCACTCCTGAGCTCGAAAAACCATCACGATATATCAACTTAAGGCGATGTTCCATGAAGCGCAAATTTGTATACATATCATTTCTATTACCATTAGCGATATTGATGGGGTGCACGAGCACCGTTATCAAGTCAGCAAGATCGACCAATTACGACAAGGTAGAAAAAAGTCTATTTATAGCTGCGTCGTTGATGGATGACTCCTTCGGCATAACTGGAGGAGAGAGAAAGAAAGCTTTCGCCGCCCTCTTTCGAAACGATCTTCAGGCATGCGGAATAGATTCTCGCGTCGAATTTGTAGAGAATACCGCCCTTCATCTGGAGATAGATAAGAAAATAAAAGAGTTTGAACCGAACGCCGCGTTATATGTTCAATGGGAGCATGTGGGATTATCTGGGAGAATCTTTCATGCAGATCTGATAGATCAGAAAAGCAATGTCAATGTTTGGAATTCAAATATCGATATAGCGGAAGGCTTGGAACTCGATACAGCTAGCGCTCTTGTGAAATCGCTGATAAATCAAATGACTGCCGACAAAGTTCTTCCGGCGGGCTGCGCGCTATCGACTGCATAATTGTCGAGACGAAGCAAAAATTCTATTGTCGTCCGTGAAGAACCCGCCTGAGCGATATTTCAGGCGGGTTTTGCGTCTGTGCCGTCGGCGGGCCAGACCTGGATCCAGGCACACAAGATCGCTGTGAACCACCTCAGCAGGAGGTGGAAATTGA
>NZ_BMJQ01000043.1 GCF_014643535.1 Aliidongia dinghuensis
TGGTTCATTGAAAAGAAGGAAGCCAACCCGGCCGGTAGAGAAGTGCCCGCTCCTATCCGGTTTTGCTCATCAAATAGATAACCAGCAAGTTCACCGGCAAATATATCATTATCTGACGAGCCGACATTGCCTGCCCACTGGTTCATAAACGAGCCGCCGGCGCCTGACCACTGGCCAGCCCCCAGCATTGCCATCATATAATCTTGGCCCGCTTTAAATAGCCGGTCCACAGCTCCCAGTTCGACACTGTCGGCGTGACCACCTTCGCCGCCACACATGGGGCTATCGTTGATGCAGCGGCTCATCCGGCCATGCGGTCCCATGCCCGACGGATCGGTAAACCGAACGGGATTGTTGTTCGCATAGGCATAGACGTTGGCGCCGCCGTTGAGGCCGATCGGGTCGGCGGAGACGAAGCGGCCGGTCAGCGGGTCGTAGAGCCGGGCGTTCAGGTGCACGAGGCTGACGTCGTCGAGCTGCTCCTGGCCGGTGTAGCCGCGATTGGTCTGGCTGGTGATGGCGCCGTTCGGGTCGATGGTGCCGTTCGGGTAGCGCCGCTTGCCCCAGGCGTCATAGCCGTCGCGCTCGACCACGGCGCCGGTCGGGTCGGTCAGCACCGCGACCGAGCCCAGGCCGTCGCCGTGGAAATAGCGCACCGTCGCGGTCTGCGGGTTGCTGCCGGCGAGCGTCCAGATGCTGACGCCGCCCGTGAAGTAGTGGCGCCGGACCACGAGATTGGGCGAGTCGACCCGCTCCTCGAGCGCGCCGGTGACGGGGTCGCGCAGATAGGTCGTGGTACCCTCGGGTGCCGTCTGGGTCAGGCGCGCGTGATTGGCGTCGTAGGTGAAGGTGATGGTCTTGCCGCCCTCTGTCACCGACGCCGGCATGTTGAACGAGGTCCAGGTATAGCTCCGCTCCGTGCCCTCCGCGAACGAGGCCGCATAGGGCGAGGTCGAGCCGATCGTGATGCTCTGCAGCTGGTGCGGTCCCTTGCCGCCGGCCGGGCCGTAGGTGAAGGCCCCGACATCCGACTTGGACAGGATATTGCCGATCGCATCGTAGCCATAGGTCACGGCCGGATTGCTGCCGAGCTGGGCCGAGGTCAGACGGTTGAGGCCGTCATAGCTGAACGTGTCCGTCACGCCCTGCAGCTGGTCGGCACGCGTCAGAATATTGCCGATGGGGTCGTAGCTGTAGGAAAGGCTCTCCACCGAGTTCGCGTAGCCGGCGACCACCGACTGGAGCTCGCCGTTCTGCGGATTGTAGGCCCGCTGGGTCTCGTTCGTGTTGCCGAAGCTTTCGGCAGTGACCCGTCCTTCCGCATCCATCTGGTTCACGGTCCGGAGCGTGCCCGACGCCGTGCTGTCGCTCTCGGCCTCGCTCGCCAGGTAGCTGAGCGCGGTGTAGCTGCGCGTCACCGTGAAGCCCGACGGATAGCTGATGCTGGCGATCCGGCTATCGGCGTCATAGCCGATGCCGAAGGTCTTGACGCTACCGTTGATCGTCTGGTTCGACTGGATCGGCCGGCCGAGCGCATCATAGGTGAGGCTCATGACGTAGCCCTGGCTCGTCGAGGCTTGGGCGAGCTTGCCGATGCCGTTCGCTGCCGTGTCGTAGCTCCAGCTGCTCGTCAGGTCCGGCTCGACCCGCTGGGTCACGCGGCCGAGCAGGTCATAGCTCGTGGTGAACACCTGGCCCTTGGCGTCGGTCACCTGGGTCGGCTCGCCCAGCACGTCGTAACCGTAGCTCCAGGTGCCGCTGTCCGGATCTTGCTTGCTCACCAGCCGGCCGCGCAGGTCGTAGGTCATGCCGACCACATTGCCGGCCGGGTCGGTGACGCTGGTGAGATCCCCGACCGGGTCGTAGCCGTAGCGCGTCGTGTTGCCGAGCGTGTCCTTGACCGCGACGACCTGGCCCTGGCTGTTCTTCGTCGTGGTCAGCGTCTGCGAATTGGCGTTCTGGTCGACCGTGACCAGCCCGTGGTAGGCGTGAGTCGTGACCGTGCCGTCCGGCAGCGCCGCCTTGATGAGCCGGCCCAGCACGTCGTAGCTGTCGACCGTCCATTGCGGCGCACGCGTGCTCGCCACATAGGGGCGGCTCGTCTGCGCGACGCGGCCCAGCGCATCATATTCCGTTGCCGTCCGAACGCCGGAACCGTCGAACGCCTGAGAGTCCGAGGCGATGACGCGATCGAATAGATCGTGATGAACATTGCTGAGCGGGCCGATCTGCGTCTTGCCGTCGGCGGCGTAAGGCATCCGCGACACGAAATAGGCCGACCGCCACTGCGGCACGCCCCACGCATCGCAGTTCGTCGTGCCGCCGGCCGTGCCGCTGCAATAGGTGTAGCTTGTGGCGAGTTGCGTGCCGTCCGCCGCAGTGTCCAGGATCTTGCGGCCGAACCCGTCGTAGCTCGACGAACTCGAAACATTGTTCGGGTCGGTCGCCTGGGTCACGCCGCCGAACCGGCCGTCATATTGCAGATGGCTCGTCTGGTTGAGCGCGTTCGTCACACTCGTCGCGAAACGCCCTTGCGCGTCATAGGCGCTCGTGCTCGTGCGCGTCGTGATCCCGGCGCCGACCGTCTGCACCGACGTCTTGTTGCCGAAAGCGTCGTAGCCATAGTCGGTCTCGAGCCGGTAGGTCGCGTTGTTCGGCTCGACCACCGACTGGGTCACGAGCCCGGTCGAACCATTGTAGGCGAGGCTCGACGTGCGCGTGATCGTGCTGCCGTTCGCCGTGCTCGCGACCACCGACTGGGTCGGCCGCCCGAGCAGCCAGTGGCTGCCATCGACAATGTCGCCGTAAGTGTTGGTCGTCGTCTTGGCGAACCCGTCGCTCGTCGAGGCGCTAACCTGGGTGACATCGCCATAGGCGGTCGTTCCGACGCAATTGCCGTTCGTGTCGGTGAAATCATAGGCATAAGTCGCCGATGAACTCGGCAATGCCGTGCCATCGAGATCATTGCCCGATGCCGAGACGCTGCGCGTCACGACGGCAAAGCGCGATCCCGGCAAGCTGCAGGCGATGTAGCCGGTCGTCTGGTCCGTCAGCACCGGGCTCGTCGCCAGCGACGAGCCGTTATAGAGGAACGTCTTCGTTTCGCTGACCGTGCCCGTCCAGGGGAACGGTTGGTTATAGTGCGTGTCGACCCACAGCTTCGTCGTCTGGTCCAGCACCGACGTCTCGGCGAACCCCAGGAAGCCCCGCCCGTGCAGGTCCATCTGCGCGCCGTTGTAGAAATAGGCCTTCTGGTTGGTGCCGCCGATGCCGTCGGAGCTGGTCGCAGACGCCACGACCCACAGCGGCCCGGTGTAGTCCTGCGTCGGATACGCCGCCGACGAGCCCTTGCCATAAAGAAAGTAGTTGTCCAGGGCCGCGTAGCTGATCTGGGTCTGTGCGCCGAGCCCGCTGGTGATGCCGGTCATCAGGTCCGGCTGGCCGCCCTTGCTGCCGATGACTTGGTAGCTGGTCGAGTTCAGCACCGCGACATCGGTCTTGCCGTCGCCGTTGAAGTCGCCGCTGATGACCGAGAAGTTGGCCGTCGGCGGATTGCCGAAGCCCCAGCCCCAGTTGAGGGTGCTGTTGGTGAAGGTCCCGTCGCCATTGCTGCGCATGATCCCACCGGTGGTGTTCCCGATGAACATCACGCCGGTGCGACCATCCCCGAAGAAATCGCCGGTCTCGAAGGCATAGTTCGCGGTCGGCGGCGTGCCGAAGCCCCAGCCGCCGTAGGAGGCTTGGGAGTTGGCGAACGTCCCGTCGCCCTTGCTGGTCATCAGCTCATAGCCCGTGTTCCCCAGGAACAGGATGTCCGTCAGGCCGTCGCCGTTGAAGTCGCCGGTCAGCACCGTGAAGTTGTTCGCCGGCGGCGAGCCGAAGCCCCAGCCGCCATACGATGCGGAAAAGGGCGTGAACGTGCCGTCGCCATTGCTCGTCATGAGCAGATAGTTGGTATTGCCCAGGAAAATGACGTCGGTCTTGCCGTCGCCGTTGAAGTCGCCGGTCTGCACGCTCCAGTTGTTCGAGGGATTGCCGCCGAAGTTCCAGCCCGCGGGGTAGTTTGCTTGCGAGCGCGTGAACGTGCCGTCGCCGTTGCTCGTCATCAGGCAATAGCTCGTTGGGCCGAGCAGGATGACGTCGGTCCGGCCGTCGCCATTGAAATCGCCGGTCAGGACGGTCCAGGCGCCAGAGGGCGGGCCACCGAAGGCCCAGCCGCCCAGGTCTACTTGAACCTGGCTGAACGTACCGTCGCCCTTGCTGTGCAGCAGATAGGCCGCCGAACTGCCGATCAGCATGATGTCGGTCCGGCCGGTCCCGTAGAAATCGCCGGTCACCGTCGTGTATTGAGCCGAGGCCGGAGTGCCGAAGTACCAGCCGGGCCAGGTGACTTGTGTACCGGTGAAGGTGCCGTCGCCGTTGCTGTGCTCCAGATAACCGAACGTGTCGCTGATCGCCATGAAGTCCGTCTTGCCGGAGCCGTAGAAATCGCCGGTCACGATGGTGTAATACGCTGATGCTGGTGAGAGCAGGGAGCCCCAGGTCTGTGTCCCTTGCGAATAGGCGACAGTCCCGTCGCCGCCGTCATCCCAGCTGAAGCTGGTCGGCGGCAGGCAGGTCTGCTCGTCGCTCTGGCACAGGGTCAGGCTGGCGAGCCGGCTGCGGCCGGACAGCCCCTGCTGGTAGTTCAGCTGGTAATCGAACACCAGGACATTGCTGGTATAGGTCCGGATGTTGCTGAGCCGCACCCAGGTCCGGAGCGGCGCACCGCCTTGGTATAGGTTCACGCCGTCCGGCCGGCTCGTGTAGCTGAACACGACCTTGTTGTACGGCGCCAAGCCGGTCGCGGTGTTGCCGGTATAGTCGATCTCGGCCGGGAACGCCTCGCCAGTATCGAATTTTTGCGTATAGGCAACGGTCAGGTAGTTGCCCGACGGGTCGCTGATCTTGTTGGCGCCCCAGCTGCGCGCGGTGGCACTGCCCAAGACGAGCATGCGCGAGTCGGCGGTATTGCCGAACTCCATGACCTGGCCGGACTTCGTCCAGACCTGGAACCAGGCCGGGCCGGTACCGGCCGTGCCGTGCGAGACAATCCGGCTGAAACTGTCGATCTCGGTGCGGTACTCGGTGCCGTCCGCGCCATAGGCGCCGTTGATCGCGACGAGCCGCTGCCCCTCATAGCAGAACCGGTCGCTCGCCGTGTAGGTCACCGTCCCAGCCTGGCCGTCCTGGGCGATCGTCTGGCCGCAGCGGCCGATCGACGGTAGGCCGCCGAGCGTCCAGCCCATGCCGACGATGCCGTTGCCGCCCTGGCTCGAATAGGAAAGCGTGAGCGACGGCGCCATGCCGGCCGTGCCCGGCGGCACCTGGATCGGCACCGAATAGCCGGCCGCACCGGTCGACCCGACGCCGAAGCTGCCGGGCACCTGCATCGCCTGGGCGTAGGCCTCGGCGCCGGCACCGAGGCACGCCAGCAACGCCAATCCGAGCAGGGCCGCCCGGCGTGTGGCGCGGCGCGCCAGGACGGAGCGCGGTCCGAAGCGATCGAGAAGGGCGGCGCCAAGGGGCTGCAGGTTCATCTGGTCCAAACCATCGTCGATGGAGATTGAGGAACGAGGTCGAGCCGGGCGGGAGCTCTCCCGAGCCCGGCTGCCGCCGCTATCGATTGCCTTCCGCGTCGAAGGAGAGCGAGACCTGCGCCGACCCGGTCTGGCCGAGCGCATCGGTCACGGTGATGGTCGCGGTCCCGCTCTTGATGCAGCTCAGGTTCTTCCCGCAGGGCAGCGAGAAGGTGTTGGTGGCACTGTTCGGCGCGCTCATCTGCACGCCGGTCAAGGTGCTGGCGAGCGACCAGGCGTAGGCGTAGGGCGCAACGCCGTCGGTCACCGACGCGGTGGACGATCCCATGAGCGTATTGGCGGAAGCGGCCGTGCTGCCCGACAGCGCAAGGCTCGCCGGGCTGACCGAGACGACCGGCGGCACCGCCTTGTTGAAGCGCTGCTCGACGGTGACCTGCGCGGCCGCCGTCCGGCCATAGCCGTCTGTCACCGTCAGTTGGTAGGTCCCGACATCGTCGCAGCCGACCGACGGGTCCGCGGTGCAGGTCGCGCTGAAGGTCGGCGTCAGCGTCGTGCCGTTCGCGACCGAGAAGCCGTAGCCGGACACCAGGCTCCACGCATAGCTGAGCGGCGCCTGCCCGTTCGCCGTGCTCGCACTCACGCTGGCCGACAGCGACTGCGCGCCGCCGTTCGTGATCATGTTGCGCTGCACGAAGCTGCTGCTCGGGCTGATCGCGACGCTCGGCACGGCGGTCAGATACTTCTGCTCGAGGCCGACCTGCGCGCTCGCCGTCCGCCCGAGCGCGTCCGTCACGGTCAGCTGGTAGGTTCCGACATCGTCGCAGCCGACCGCCGGGCTCGCCGCACAGCTCGAGCCGAAGGTCGGATTGTTCGTGGCCCCGTTCGTGACCGAGAAGCCGTAGCCGGACACCGGGCTCCAGGCGTAGCTGAAGGGGGCCTGCCCATTCGTCACGGTCGCCGAGACCGCCGCCGACAGCGACTGGGTGCCGCCGCCGGCCGGCAGGGTCATCTGTGTGAAGCTGCTGCCGGGCGTGATCGCGACCGTGGGCACGGCCGCCAGGAACTTGTGCTCGACAGTGACCTGCGCCGTCGCCGTCGCGTTCAGCGCATCGGTCACCGTGACCTGGAACACCGCCTTGTTGTCGCAGCCGCCGACGCTGCCGCAGCTCGAGCTGAACGTCGGCGTGGTCCCGCCGCTATTCGCGATGCCCGAGCCGGAGATGAGCGTCCAGGCGTAGCTGTACGGCGTCTGGCCGAAATGGGCCGAGGCCGTGGCCGTCGAGCTCAGCGCTTGCGCGCCGCCGGCCGCGGGCATCGTCAGCTGCGCCGCGCTCGCCGGATCGACCGACGCGACGAGCTGCGTCGGCCCGGCCTCGAGCGTGCGATTGCCGTTCGCGTCGTGCGTGTAGGTGATCGTGAAGTCGATTGGGATCGACGCCCGAGCCGACACAACCGACGGGAGCGGCGGCTTTGCCGAGGTCGGCACCGCTTCGGCTGGGCTCGCGAACGCCAGTGAAGCAAATATGCTAAGAAAGACGGCCGCTTGTCTCGGTAGACTGCGTTGCCTTGGGATTGGTCGCGCCCTCGGCGATGACGCACTTGGCTCGCACGGCAGCTGGCGGGTGACAGGTTCACGCTCAACCGGAATATGCTTTATCGCCATCAGAACCGTTCACCAGCAAGTGCGGACGGCGCGATGCTACACAACCAATGCGATCAGCGGCAAGCCCTATCGAAGCGGCCCCAGATACCGCCACGTGGACCCGCGAAAATCCGCAACCGCGTCGCACGGGAAGGTTCAGGCTGCCGACTCG
>NZ_BMJQ01000044.1:2500-5661 GCF_014643535.1 Aliidongia dinghuensis
AGGGCATCTGGTGGATGCCTTGGCACTGAGAGGCGATGAAGGACGTAGCACGCTGCGATAAGCCACGGGGAGAGGCGAGCACTCTTTGATCCGTGGATCTCCGAATGGGGAAACCCCGCCCTTCATGGGTGATCGTCAACTGAATTCATAGGTTGGCGAGGCGAACCCGGCGAACTGAAACATCTCAGTAGCCGGAGGAAAGGACATCAACAGAGACTCCGCTAGTAGTGGCGAGCGAACGCGGACCAGGCCAGTGGTAGGTCGTCGATTAGCAGAACAACCTGGAAAGGTTGGCCAGAGTGGGTGACAGCCCCGTATGCGACATGACGCGATCTGCCCTCGAGTAAGGCGGGACACGTGTAATCCTGTCTGAACGTGGGGGGACCACCCTCCAAGCCTAAGTACTCCTCAGTGACCGATAGTGCACTAGTACCGTGAGGGAAAGGTGAAAAGCACCCCAATGAGGGGAGTGAAACAGTTCCTGAAACCGGATGCCTACAAGCAGTCGGAGCGCCTTCGTGGCGTGACGGCGTACCTCTTGTATAATGGGTCAGCGAGTTAGTCTCGGCAGCAAGCTTAAGCCGGTAGGTGTAGGCGTAGCGAAAGCGAGTCTTAATAGGGCGAATAAGTTGCCGGGATTAGACCCGAAACCGGGTGATCTAGCCATGGGCAGGTTGAAGGTGCGGTAACACGCACTGGAGGACCGAACCCACGTCTGTTGAAAAAGACGGGGATGACCTGTGGCTAGGGGTGAAAGGCCAATCAAACTCGGAAATAGCTGGTTCTCCGCGAAATCTATTGAGGTAGAGCGTCGGATGTTTACGACCGGGGGTAGAGCACTGGATGGGCTAGGGGGAAGCAATTCTTACCAAACCTAACCAAACTCCGAATACCGGTCAGTATAGTCCGGCAGACAGACGGCGGGTGCTAAGGTCCGTCGTCGAGAGGGAAACAGCCCAGACCGACATCTAAGGTCCCCAAGTCATGGCTAAGTGGGAAAGGATGTGGGAAGGCCAAGACAACCAGGAGGTTGGCTTAGAAGCAGCCATCCTTTAAAGAAAGCGTAATAGCTCACTGGTCTAGTTAAGCCGTCCTGCGCCGAAAATGTAACGGGGCTCAAGCCATGCACCGAAGATTCGGGTGTGCCGCAAGGCACGCGGTAGCGGAGCGTTCCGTAAGCCGGTGAAGGTGAACCGTAAGGTTTGCTGGAGGTATCGGAAGTGAGAATGCTGACATAAGTAGCGACAAACAGAGTGAGAAACTCTGTCGCCGAAAGTCCAAGGGTTCCTGCGCAAGGTTAATCCACGCAGGGTGAGCCGGCCCCTAAGGCGAGGCCGAAAGGCGTAGTCGATGGGAATGAGGTTAATATTCCTCAGCCTGGCGGGTGTGACGAAGGACGGAAGCTGTCTGCCCTTATTGGATTGGGTGGGCAGCCTAGTACTTCCAGGAAATAGCCCCGCCTTATAGACCGTACCCCAAACCGACACAGGTGGACTGGTAGAGTATACCAAGGCGCTTGAGAGAATGGTGTTGAAGGAACTCGGCAAATTACCCTCGTAACTTCGGGATAAGAGGGCCCCGTTTTGGCGCAAGCCAGGGCGGGGGGCACAGACCAGGGGGTGGCGACTGTTTACTAAAAACACAGGGCTCTGCGAAGTCGACAAGACGACGTATAGGGTCTGACGCCTGCCCGGTGCCGGAAGGTTAAAAGGAGGGGTGCAAGCTCTGAATTGAAGCCCCGGTAAACGGCGGCCGTAACTATAACGGTCCTAAGGTAGCGAAATTCCTTGTCGGGTAAGTTCCGACCTGCACGAATGGCGTAACGACTTCCCCGCTGTCTCCAACACCAACTCAGCGAAATTGAATTCTCCGTGAAGATGCGGAGTACCCGCGGTTAGACGGAAAGACCCCGTGCACCTTTACTACAGCTTTGCAGTGGTATTAGGGATTGCGTGTGTAGGATAGGCGGGAGCCTTTGAAGCATGGTCGCCAGATCGTGTGGAGGCACCCTTGAAATACCGCCCTCTCGATCTCTGATATCTAACTCGATCCCGTGAACCCGGGATGAGGACCCTGCATGGCGGGTAGTTTGACTGGGGCGGTCGCCTCCCAAAGAGTAACGGAGGCGCGCGATGGTGGGCTCAAGCTGGTCGGAAATCAGCTGTTGAGTGCAATGGCATAAGCCCGCCTGACTGCGAGAGCGACAGTTCGAGCAGAGACGAAAGTCGGCCATAGTGATCCGGTGGTCCCGCGTGGAAGGGCCATCGCTCAACGGATAAAAGGTACGCCGGGGATAACAGGCTGATGACTCCCAAGAGTCCATATCGACGGAGTCGTTTGGCACCTCGATGTCGGCTCATCACATCCTGGGGCTGGAGCAGGTCCCAAGGGTATGGCTGTTCGCCATTTAAAGTGGTACGTGAGCTGGGTTTAGAACGTCGTGAGACAGTTCGGTCCCTATCTGCCGTGGGTGTTCGAGACTTGAGAGGATCTGTCCCTAGTACGAGAGGACCGGGATGGACGTACCTCTGGTGTACCGGTTGTGGCGCCAGCCGCATCGCCGGGTAGCTAAGTACGGCCGGGATAACCGCTGAAAGCATCTAAGCGGGAAACCCCCCTCAAAACCAGGTCTCGCTCGAGAGCCGTGATAGACCATCACGTCGATAGGCCAGGTGTGAAAGCGCGGTAACGCGTGCAGCTAACTGGTACTAATCGCTCGATCGGCTTCATTACCCTCCAGCACCCGTCGCACGCAGCGACAAACGCCCAAAAGACACCCCAAACCGGTTCACACAGATCCCAATGACACCAATACCATGTGTCACTGGACGACCTGGCAGCTATAGCGAGGGGCAATACACCCGATCCCATCCCGAACTCGGCCGTGAAAACCCTCAGCGCCAATGGTACTCCGTCTCAAGACGTGGGAGAGTAGGTCGCCGCCAGGTCTTCCAGTCACACATGGTCCCCATACCGACGCGGGGTGGAGCAGCCCGGTAGCTCGTCAGGCTCATAACCTGAAGGCCGCAGGTTCAAATCCTGCCCCCGCAACCAGATCAAGCCCTTGAAAGCATTCCGCTTTCAGGGGTTTTTTGCCGTTCCGGACCCCAAAGCGCAGCAACGCCGCACGATCGCCCCGCAGCGCGATCCCCAGCACGTCA
>NZ_BMJQ01000045.1 GCF_014643535.1 Aliidongia dinghuensis
GGCGCACGGACGATCCGGGCATTGTCGATACGGGTCATGGCAAGGCTTCCTGGTCTGAAGATCACGCGCGTGGTTTCAGCCGTGCGATTGGGCGAAGGCGAGGCAATGGTCGAGGATGGCGGAGAGCCAATCGGGCGTGGGGGCGATGGTCATGCTGTCCTCGTTGCTTCGAAAGACGGGCGACGGATGACGCTCGACGAGCCATGCCAAACGCGGGCGTAAAGCGGGTTGAACCCGACGCGATAGACCAGTTCGGCTGGACGCTCGATGTCCCAGATCGCGAGATCACACCATTTGCCAGGTTCGAGGCTGCCGGTCTCGTCGAACAATCCGAGCGCCCGCGCCGCCTCGCGCGTGGTGGCCGCGATGCATTCCTCGACGGTAAGACGGAAGAGTGTTGCGGCCATGTTCATCGCGAGCAGCAGTGAGGTCAGCGGCGAGGTTCCCGGGTTGCAGTCCGTCGCAACCGCCATCGGCACGCCATGGCGGCGCAGCAGGTCGATCGGCGGCAATTGCCGCTCGCGGATGAAATAGAAGGCGCCCGGCAGCAGGACCGCGACCGTGCCGCTCCGCGCCATCGCCGCCGTACCGGCCTCGTCGGTGAATTCGAGATGGTCGGCCGACAGGCCGCCGAAGCGGGCGGCGAGCGCGGCACCGCCGAGATTGGACAATTGGTCGGCATGCAGCCGGACCGGCAGCCCCAGGGCGTGCGCCGTTTCGAACACGCGCGCGATCTGGTCGGGCGAGAAGGCGATGCCCTCGCAGAAGCCGTCGACGGAATCGGCGAGGCCCTCGCGCACCATGGCCGGGAGCATGTCGCGGCAGACCGTGTCGATATAGGCCTCCCGGTCGCCCGCCGCCTCGGGCGGCAGCGCATGGGCGCCGAGGAAGGTCGTATGGACGGTTACAGGCCGCGCAGCAGCCAGGCGCCGCGCTGCGCGCAGCTGGCGGCATTCGGCCTCGGTTTCGAGGCCATAGCCGGACTTGATCTCGACCGTGGTCACCCCCTCGGCCAGAAGCGTGTCGAGCCGGGGCAGTGCCTGGGCCACCAACTCGTCCTCGCCCGCCCGCCGGGTGGCGGTCACGGTCGAGACGATCCCGCCACCGGCACGCGCGATCTCCTCGTAGCTGGCGCCGGCCAGGCGTTGTTCGAACTCGTGAGCCCGGTTGCCGCCATGGACCAGATGGGTGTGGCAGTCGACGAGGCCCGGTGTCACCCAGCGGCCGGCGCAGTCGATCCGCTCGCGGGCGTCCAAGCCGGGCGGAACGTCCGTTGCCGGGCCGGCATAGACGATGCGGCCGTCCTGCGCGGCGATCACGCCGTGTTCCACGACACCCAGCCCCGACCGGTTCGAGGCAAGCGTGGCCAGGCGGCAGTGCTGCCAGAGGGTATCGACCAAATTCATCGCGGCAACTCGTTGCGAAAGCACGGGGCGTTGAGTTATTTTGTATATACATAACGACAACGCCGCGCCCTGTCCAGCGGGCATGCCGCGCACTCTAGGAGAGTGAATTGGCCGACTTGTTCTTTAGCGAAGCGCTGTTGCCCGATGGCTGGGCGCGGAACGTCAGGATCTCTATTGCCGACGGGCGCGTCGCCCGGATCGAGCGTGACGCCGCCGCCCGCCCGGACGACGAAACACACGCGCTGGGCGTGCCGGGCTTGCCGAACCTGCACAGCCACGCGTTCCAGCGCGGTATGGCCGGTCTCGCCGAAATCCGGGGGCCTGCGTCCGACAGTTTCTGGACCTGGCGCGACCGGATGTACCGGTTCGTCGGCGCCATGACGCCCGAAGACGTCGAGGTGCTCGCGGCGCAAGCCTATGTCGAGATGCTCGAGACCGGCTTCACGCGCGTCGCCGAGTTCCACTATGTCCACCATGACCGGGACGGCACACCTTACGCCAACTTGGCGGAGCTCGGCGCGCGGATCGGTGCCGCCGCCCGGCAGACCGGGATCGGCCTCGCGCTGCTGCCGGTCTTTTACGCCCATGCCGGCTTCGGCGGCCGCGCGCCCGAGCCGGCGCAACGGCGCTTCGTCAACGATATTGACCAATATGGCCGGCTGGTCGAGGCCTGCCGCGCGGCGCTGCGCGGCGATCCCGGTGCCACGGTCGGCATCGCGCCGCATTCGCTGCGCGCGGCGACGCCCGATGAGCTGGCCGCGCTTCTGCCGCTGGCCCAAGGGCAGCCGATCCATATTCATATCGCCGAGCAGACCAGGGAGGTCGACGACTGCCTGGCCTGGAGCGGGCAGCGGCCGGTCGAGTGGCTGCTCGACCACGCGCCGGTCGACGGTGGCTGGTGTCTGGTGCATGCAACCCATATGACGCTGGACGAGACGCGGCGGATGGCCGCGAGCGGTGCGGTCGCCGGCCTGTGCCCGATCACCGAGGCCAATCTCGGCGACGGCACCTTCGACGCCGTCCGCTTCGTCGCCGCCGGCGGCGTCTACGGCGTCGGCTCGGATTCGAACGTGCAGATCGGGGCGGCCGACGAGCTCCGGCAGCTCGAATATTCTCAGCGGCTGGCGCTGCGCGCCCGTAATGTCATGGCGATGGGCGAGGGGGGCTCGACGGGGCGGGCGCTGTTCGACGGTGCGCTCGCCGGCGGCGCCCAAGCGACCGGCCTGACGGCAGGCATCGTCGAGGGCGGTTCCGCCGACCTGGTCAGTCTGGCGCGCGACCATGTGGCGTTCGCCGGCCGCACCGGCGACGCGCTGCTCGACGCGTGGATCTTCGCCGGTGGACGCGGCCTCGTGGACTGCGTATGGATGCGGGGCGGGAAGGTCGTCGAGCACGGCCGCCACCGGGACGCGGACGCGATCGCGCGCCGGTTCCGACGCACGC
>NZ_BMJQ01000046.1 GCF_014643535.1 Aliidongia dinghuensis
TGTTATTCGGCGTGGAAAATTGACCCCTGCTGAGGGGTGATCGGTGTCCAAAATTGACCCCCTTGAGGCTGCTGTTGGCAAGCTGCCCGCTCCTGGATGCGAGCGGGTGGTCGGGGGATGTTGGTTGTGGAGACGATCAGCCGGATCCGGCGCGAGCGCTACGTCAAAGGGAAGTCGATCAAGGAGATCGCCCGGGATCTGAAGATCTCGCGGAACACGGTGCGCAAGGTGCTGCGCTCGAACGCCACGAGCTTCGAATATGAGCGTGGAACCCAGCCGCAACCGAAGATCGGGCCGTGGCGTGGCCAACTCGATGATCTGCTGCTTGCGAATGAGGGCAAGGCATCCCGCGAGCGGTTGACGCTGATCCGGGTCTTCGAGACGCTGTGCGGCCTCGGCTACGACGGCAGCTATGACGCGGTCCGGCGCTACGCCAAGACCTGGCGCCAAGGGCGCGGCACCGCGACGGCCCAGGCCTATGTGCCGCTGAGCTTCGCGCCGGGCGAGGCCTACCAGTTCGACTGGAGCCACGAGGTCGTGCTGCTGAACGGCATGACCGTGACGGTGAAGGTGGCGCACGTCCGGCTCTGCCATAGCCGGATGCTGTTCGTGCGCGCCTATCCGCGCGAGAGCCAGGAGATGGTGTTCGACGCGCACGACCGGGCGTTCGCCTTCTTCAAGGGCGCCTGCACGCGCGGCATCTACGACAACATGAAGACGGCGGTCGAGACGATCTTCGTCGGCAAGGACCGCCTGTACAATCGGCGCTTCCTGCAGATGTGCGGGCATTACCTGGTCGAGCCGGTCGCCTGCACGCCAGCGTCGGGCTGGGAGAAGGGCCAGGTCGAGAACCAGGTCGGCCTGGTGCGCGAGCGCTTCTTCACGCCGCGCTTGCGGTTCAAGGCTTATGAGGAACTGAACGCCTGGCTGCTCGACCAGTGCATCACCTACGCGAAGGCCCATCGGCATCCTGAGGATCGCGAGCAGACGATCTGGCAGAGGTTCGAGGCCGAGCGGCCGAGCCTGGTGCCCTATGCGGGCCGGTTCGATGGCTTCCATGCCGTTCCGGCGTCGATCTCCAAGACCTGCCTCGTGCGCTTCGACACCAACAAATACTCGGTCGTCGCCAGCGCGGTCGGTCGTCCGGTCGAGATCCGTGCCTACGCCGATCGGATCGAGCTGCGCCAGGACGGTCGGATCGTCGGCGAGCACTCCCGGTGCTTCGGCCGCGACCAGACGATCTACGATCCCTGGCATTACGTGCCGGTGCTGGCGCGCAAGCCCGGCGCCTTGCGCAACGGCGCGCCGTTCAAGGACTGGGTGCTGCCTGCCAGTTTGGCCCGGGTCCGGCGCAAGCTCGCCGCCGTCGATGACGGCGATCGCCAGATGGTCGAGATCCTGACGGCCGTGCTGAGCGACGGCTTGCCCGCCGTCGAGGCGGCCTGCGCCGAGGCGCTCAGGGAAGGCGTCCATTCCGCCGCCGTGATCCTCAACATCCTGGCCCGGCGCCGCGAGGCTGCCGCACCGATCACGATCATGACGCCGGACGCGTTGCGGCTGCGCCACGCACCGGTCGCCGATTGCGCCCGCTATGACAGTCTGAGGAGGGTCGTGTGATGGAGCGTACCGAGATTCTCAGCACCATGGGCGAGTTGAAGCTCTATGGCATGAAGGCCGCCTTCGACGAGATCATCGCCACGGCGATCAAGCGCCAGCACGAGCCGCAGCGCATCGTCGGCGACCTGCTCAGCGCCGAGATCAGCGAGAAGCAGGCGCGCTCGATCAAGTACCAGATCACCATCGCCAAGCTGCCCTTGGCCAAGGACATCGACGACTTCGCGTTCGACGACGCGCCGGTGAATGAAGACCTGGTCCGCGACTTGGCATGCGGCGACTTCCTGGCTCATCAGCGTAACGTCGTGCTCGTCGGCGGCACGGGGACCGGCAAGACGCACCTCGCCATCGCGATCGCCCGGGCCTGCATCCGGGGCGGTGCGCGCGGCCGCTTCTTCAACGTCGTCGATCTGGTCAACAAGCTCGAAGCCGAGGCGCGGGCCGGTCGTCAGGGCCGCATGGCCGATTACCTGTCGCGCATGGACTTCATCGTGCTCGACGAACTGGGCTATCTGCCATTCGCTCAGTCCGGCGGCCAGCTCCTGTTCCACCTGGTGAGCCGCCTCTACGAGCAATCCTCGGTCATCGTCACCACCAACCTCGCGTTCGGCGAATGGCCCCAGGTCTTCGGCGACGCCAAGATGACCACGGCGCTGCTCGACCGGCTGACCCACCACTGCGAGATCATCGAGACCGGCAACGAGAGCTGGCGCTTCAAGAACCGCGCCTGATACCAAGACGGAAATCCCCCCGCCCCAGACCCCACCCCCGGGCGGCTTGACCCGGTGGGCCCACAGGTACCTCCCGAGCGCGCCGCTCCGTCGCGCGTGGAGGCACTGCGCGTCGCGCTCGGGCCCCTCCTATGGACTACCGGGACAACCCGCCATCAGGGGGTCAACATTGGACGCCGATCGGGGGTCAAGATTGCGCGCCGGTTGACAC
>NZ_BMJQ01000047.1 GCF_014643535.1 Aliidongia dinghuensis
CCGTCGAGCGACCACCCACAGCGATACCCCCCGCAGCGATGGTGATTTTCCTTGGCCCGACGAGATAGAGGTTACAGATCGGCGCCATCCGCTCTATGGCCGTCGCTTTCGCCTACTGGCGATACGCGGTAGCCGTGGCGAGCGGTTCGCTCATATCGAGTACCGGCCGGACATTTCTTTGATTCTCCCGATTACTGTGACGAGCTTGCAGGCTGCTGCCACGTCCATTTTAGCAACGAAGCTCAGCTTTGAAGCACTACAGGACCTTGTCTTGATTGCGTCGGAGCATGAAGAGGAATGCCGGTCGACCCCTGCGACGTCTGGCGACGCCTGCCTCAATCTCTGCGCCACGAGATCGTCGAAGACCTCGCGGTCGTCCTGCGGGAGATAGGTCATGGGATCGGAACTGGTTACGGCCCATCACCTTCGGCGGCACGCGGTGGTCTATGTCCGGCAATCGACGCCGCACCAAGTGCTCAGCAACCAGGAGAGCCTGCGCCTGCAATACGCACTGCGCGATCGAGCGCGCGAGTTCGGCTGGCATGAGGCCGATATCGATGTGATCGATGCAGATCTCGGGATTAGCGGTGCCGCAGCCGAGTTGCGTCAAGGCTTCAAGGAGCTGGTCGCGCGGGTGACGCTGGGCGAGGTCGGCATGATCCTCTCCATTGATGTGACACGGCTGGCCCGGAACTGTTCGGACTGGTATCCGCTGCTCGATGTCTGCGGGCACCGGCAGTGCCTAATTGCCGACCGCGACGGGGTCTATGACCCCGGTACGCCGAATGGCCGTCTGCTGCTCGGCCTCAAAGGAACCATCTCGGAACTCGAGCTGCACACGATCCGCAGCCGGTTAACGGCGGGGCTTCTAGCCAAGGCCGAGCGTGGCGACCTGGCGCTCTCGCTTCCGGCTGGCCTGGTTCGCGATCCTTCGGGCATTGTGGTGAAGACGCCCGATCTGGAGGTCCAAGCGCGGATCGACCTGGTGTTCGATACCTTCATGAAGCGTAGGACCGCCGTCCAGGTCGTGAGAACTTTCCAGGCGCACGGCCTCTCGCTGCCACGGCGCGAGCACGATGGGCATGTCTGTTGGAAGCGCGCGAGCGTACCGGCCGTGATCGCGATGCTGAAGAACCCTGCCTATGCTGGTGCGTTCGTCTATGGTCGCACCCGAATGGGGCCGACCCGGCGGCGACCCGGCGGCTGGACGAAGCGCAAGCTGCAGGCCGATGAGGGATGGCGAATCGTCGTTAAGGACAAGTATCCTGCCTTCATCGATTGGGAGACGTTCGAGCGCATCCAGGCCATGCTGCGAGACAATCGAGCCGAATATATGCGCAACAAGACCCGTGGCGTCCCGCGCGACGGTGCGGCACTTCTGCACGGCATCACCTGGTGCGGTGAATGCGGGCACAAGATGGTCGTGCGCTACAAAGGCGGCAGTCAGTACGTCTGCAATCATCTTCGCCAGCAGCATGACGTCCCGGTCTGCCAGACCCTGCGCGCAGCGGCGATCGACAAGGCGGTGGGCGCGGCGTTCCTGGCAGCTGTGGCACCCGCCGAGATTGATGCCTGGACGCAGGCTCGCAAGGCCCAGCGCCAAGCTGACGAGGCGCTCGACCGGGCCGCGGCGCAACAGATCGAGCGGCTGCGCTATGAGGCCGGGTTGGCGGAGCGCCAGTTCAACCGCGTCGATCCCGATAACAGGCTCGTCGCCGCCGAACTCGAACGGCGCTGGGAAGCCGCCTTGTCGACCGTGCGCCGTGCCGAGGAAGAACATGCGGCACGCAAGGGCAAGGAAAGCTCCAGCCCCGTTCGCCTCGCCCCTGAACTCCATGCCAAGGTTGTGGCAATCGGCCAGCGACTGCCGCAGATCTGGGCCGATCCTTCTGTCAGCCGCGAGCATCGTAAGGCCCTGCTGCGCTGCCTCATCGAGAAAGTCGTCCTGCGCCGCAGCGCGCGTGATGCGGCCGATGTGCGCATCGTCTGGCGCGGCGGTGAGACCACGGAAATCACCGTCGCATTCCCGATCAATACCGTTACGGCCCTGCCGAGCTATCCGCAAATGGAACGGCGTGTTCTCGACCTAGCGCGATCCGGCCATAATGATCGCGAGATCGCGGCATTACTGACCGCAGAAGGATTCCGCTCAGCGAGCCGAACCGATGCAGTGCTGCCCGCCACCATCCAGAAAATCCGTCTTTGCCATCGGCTCAAGCTGCAGCCGAGAAGAACCCGCTGGGCGACCATTCCAGGATGGCTCAGCGTGCCTGAATTGGCGATCCGCCTTGGCGTCGCAAGCAATTGGGTCAGCAAGCGGATCTACCGCGGAACCATTCAAATCGATCGCGACCTCGCGACAGGGCGGTTCTTGTTCCCAGACACCGAACCTGCACTCCGCGCTCTCCGACAGTTGCAAAACGGCGCCGTTAGAACAATCAATCTGAGGGTAAATGATCGTGTCCAGGAGGGGCATCAAGATGCGTAATCGAGCA
>NZ_BMJQ01000048.1 GCF_014643535.1 Aliidongia dinghuensis
CTGATGACGTGACTGCGCATGCACTGATGACGTGGCTGATCAGGCACTGATCACATGGCTCATCATGCACTGATCACGTGTTTATCAGGCAGTGATCAGTGACTGACAGGCGCTGATCAGGGGACTGTGCACGCACTGATCAGGTGGCTGATCAGGAACTGACCACCTGACCGCGCATGCAGTGATCACGTGGCTGGTCGTTCACTGATCACGTGTTTATCATACGGTGATCACGTGACTGAGAGGCGCTGATCACGTGACTGTGCCGTCAGTGATCACGTGGCTGAGCAGGCACTGATATCGTGACTGAGCATGCACTGATCATGTGCCGGGAGCCGGGGAGGCATTCCACTCTGGACAAAGGTCATGAGGAAGGAGGCTCGGCATACGCAAATGCGGGATCGAGCCTCAGGAGTCCACCCGGATATTCTCGAGCATCTCCCCCCCAAAAAAACCGGAGTCTGCCTACTGTATTGCTTTGTGCTCTCACCTCTGATTTCACTGGGGGCTGTCCCCCACCACCATCTCGCTCTCTCTGTCAAAGAGTTAACTTACAGCTCCAATTCATAAAGTTCCTTGTCATTCTTCCCTTTAACTTCCAGCTGAGTCTCCATCTGGAGCGCGGAACCCACCACGCTTACTAATTATGCCTGGGCTGCTAAGACCCACTCGAGAAGGTGTCTAGGGTGAGGCACCTTTCGCTATTCGAGAGGGCGCCTGCGGCCTACGTAAGTGGTGCAAACTTCTTGTCTTGAAGTTTGATTGGTCTTCCGCGTAAACCAAGCTACTCAGTCTCTTTTCTCCACCGAATTTTCCTACTGAGCTCTCCTCATACTATTATTCTTGACATCTCTGATTAGCATATAAATAGTCGCCTAGGCCATCTCTCCTTCGAATACCCTGGATCAGTTGGGGCTGGTCCCCGGCAGGTGGCGACCGAACAGGGACCTCAGGAGGCAATACTCAAAGAGCTGAGCAGACACGAACCACGCAATCAGCAGGCAATAAGCATGGAGCTCAGCAGTGACGAATCATGCTGCTCAGCTGGCAATAATCAAGCACGTGACCAGGCAGGAATCACGCAGCTCAGCTGGCAATTGTCAAGCAGATGAGCCGACAGGAATCACGCAGCTCAGCTGGCAATTGTCAAGCAGATGAGCCGGCAGGAATCACGCAGCTCAGCAGGCACTGATCACGTGACTGATCATGCACTGATCACGTGGCTGATCATGCACTGATCACGTGACTGATCATGCACTGATCACGTGACTGATCATGCACTGATCACGTGGCTATCATGCACTGATCACGTGGCTGATCATGCACTGATCACGTGGCTATCATGCACTGATCACGTGGCTGATCATGCACTGATCACGTGGCTGATCATGCACTGATCACGTGGCTGATCATGCACTGATCACGTGACTGATCATGCACTGATCACGTGGCTGATCATGCACTGATCACGTGACTGATCATGCACTGATCACGTGGCTATCATGTAGTGATCACGTGACTTAATGGCGCTGATCATGTGACTGATCATGCGCTGATCATGTTTGCTATCATACACTGATCATGTGCCTCTGGAGGCAATAAACAAAGAGCTGAGTAGGCACGAATCAAACAGTCAGCAGGCAATAATCATGGAACTCAGCTGTGAGGAATCATGCTGCTCAGCTGGCAATAATCAAGCAGCTGAGCAGGCAGGAATTACGCAGCTCAGCTGGCAATTGTCAAGCAGATGAGCGGCAGGAATCGTGCAGCTCAGCTGGCAATTGTCAAGCAGATGAGCAGACACTAATCACGCAGCTCAGCAGGCCCTGATCACGTGACTGATCATGCACTGATCACGTGGCTGATCATGCACTGATCACGTGACTGATCATGCACTGATCACGTGGCTATCATGCACTGATCACGTGGCTGATCATGCAATGATCACGTAGCTACCATGCACTGGTCACGTGACTGATCATGCACTGATCACGTGACTGATCATGCACTGATCACGTGGCTGATCATGCACTGATCATGTGACTGATCATGTGCTGATCATGTT
>NZ_BMJQ01000049.1 GCF_014643535.1 Aliidongia dinghuensis
CCCCTGTACCTTTCATCGCGTCGATTGGTTGGTCGTAACGATAGACTGATCGGTACGGGCCGGCCTGCCGGGAGTTACCCTTCGCCCCCTGTGCCTCGAGTACCTTGGGGGGGACATGTGCCCCGGCTGGTTGGCCATGACGAAGGCCCGGTGGGGAGTCGTGCCCCTGATTGGGAGCACCAGTACAGGGATCGGCAGTCGTCATGGTGGCCCGCCTATCGGAGAGGTGGAGCCATGGCGGACGACTTGGGATGGTTCGTGGGCGTCGATTGGGCATCCGAGACGCACCAAGTGGCCTTGCTGGATGCCTGCGGCACGGTGATCGGCGAGCGCGCCTTCCCGCATGGTGGCGGCGGTCTTGCTGCCTTGTGCGACTGGTTGCTGGCGATGACAGGATCGCCGGCCGCGGCGATCGCCGTCGCCATTGAGGTGCCGCACGGACCGGTGGTCGAGACGCTGCTCGAGCGTGGCTTTCCGGTCCATGCGATCAATCCCAAGCAACTCGATCGCTTCCGGGACCGCTTCACCGTGGCGGGCGCCAAGGACGATCGGCTGGACAGTCGGGTGTTGGGCGATTCCCTGCGGACGGACCGGCCCTGCTTTCGGCCGTTGCGCCTGGCCGATCCGACGGTCGTCGAACTGCGCGAATGGTCCCGCATGACCGAGGATCTGCAGCAGGAACGCACCCGTCTGGGCAACCGCGTGCGCGAGCAGCTCTGGCGCTACTATCCCCAGATGATCGAACTCACGGACGATGTCGCGGCCGACTGGTTCCTCGAGCTCTGGGCGCTGGTGCCGACCCCCGCGAAGGCCGCCAAGGTGCATAAGGAGACCATCGCCCGGTTCTTGCAGGCGCACCGGATCCGCCGCATCGACGCCGAAGAAGCGCGGCGCATCTTGCGCCAGACGCCGATTTCGGTCGCCGGCGGCACGACCGAGGCGGCGACCGCCCATATCCGCACGGTCGCGGTCCGGCTGAAGGTCGTGAACCGTCAGCTCAAGCAGGCGCATCGGCAGCTGGACGCCCTCTGCGCCCGGCTCGCCGGTTCCGAGGATGCCGAGCCGGGGCAAAGCCAAGAGCAGCGCGACGTGACGATCCTGCGCACCTTGCCGGGAGTCGGAAGGATCGTCCTCGCCACGCTGCTCGCCGAGGCCTGGGAGCCCCTGCGTCAGCGAGATTACCATGCGCTCCGCACGCTGTGCGGCGTGGCACCCGTGACCAAGCGCAGCGGCAGGCGCTGCACCGTCATCATGCGCCAAGCCTGTCACCTGCGCCTGCGCACAGCCGTCTATCACTGGTCGCGGACCGCCCTTCAACACGACGAGCTGTGCCGCCGCCGCTATGCCGAACTCCGCAAACGCGGCCATTCCCATGGGCGCGCGCTCAGGACCGTCGCCGACCGATTGCTCGCCGTCGCCTGCGCGATGTTGCGAACGCACACAGCGTTCGATCCGGCTCACGCCGCCGCCCAGAAAGCTGCGGCGTGACCCAATCCAGACCATCCCTTGGTTCGACCGGAACGGCCATCCCTTCGTCCCGACCTGGCGACCGCCGGAGCGCCGCGCGCAAACCTCGTCCAGGATGCCGCCTGCGGCACCGGCGAAGCCGGCGCGAAGCGTCCTGGACGCGGCGAGCACGGCGCTATCATGGCCCATTCGGGAGACCTTCCGCCGGTTCGTCACGCGGGGTCACAGCCCCTCGCTTCTCTCTTGATCATTGGTGGGGAGTCCCCCCCG
>NZ_BMJQ01000050.1 GCF_014643535.1 Aliidongia dinghuensis
GTCGTCCGTGAAGAACCCGCCTGAGCGATATTTCAGGCGGGTTTTGCGTCTGTGCCGTCGGCGGGCCAGACCTGGATCCAGGCACACAAGATCGCTGTGAACCACCTCAGCAGGAGGTGGAAATTGAAGCCGGCGGCGGCGAGGACGGCGTTGATGCGGTCGCCGTCCTGCCCCTTGAGGTAATTGCGGTCCATCCGGTGCTCGGCCTTCAGGTGGCCGATGACGGGCTCGATCGCCGCCCTTCGTTTCATTTCTCGTTTGATGGCGGCCGTGGTGCGGCGGACCTGGCCGGTGATCCAGACCCGGAACTTCTCCGGGTGGCTGTGGCCCTTGTAGCCCTTGTCGACGTGGATGCGCTTGGGCTCCATGCCGGTGAGCCGGGTCAGGTCGGCGATGACCGGGCCGAGCGTATGGCCGTCGAACGGATTGCCGTGCAGCGCCTTGGCGTGGAGCACGAACTGGCCGCCCTTGGGCTTGGTGACCGGCGTCACGACCGAGACCTTGCAGCCGAATTCGTAGGGCGTGCGGGCCTTGCCCTTGCCGATGCATTCGACCTCGGGCGCATGGAGGGAATAGACCTTCTGGCCGCGCTGGCGGTGGTGTTGGTGCCGGACCTTGACCGCCAAGTCCCGCAGCGGCGCGAAGCGATCGTCGAGGGCGGCATCGCCGGCGATCTTGCGATTGATGTCGCGGATCAGGCGGCCGAGCCGGGTGCGCAGGAACTTCAGTTCCCGGTTGGCGCGCCTGAACTGGTGCGCGTGGGTATAGCGCCCGACCATGATGGCGGCTCGCTTGGCGAGCCTCAGATAGCTCTGGCGCAGCGCGACGCCGTGCTGCTTGGCGAACGCGACCAGCTTCTCGATCGCCCGGTGGGTCAGGCGCGCGTCGGTCGGGTGCGCGATCGCCTTCGGCTGGACGGTGGTATCGACCGCCACCCGTTCGAGATCCTTGGTGGCGAGCGCACCGGTCTTGGCGGCGACCGCCAGGCTCTCCTGGATCAGCGCCGCGAGCCGCTCCTCGCCGAGCCGCTGGCGCCAGCGCGTCAAGGACGAGCGGTCGAAGCGCAACTCGTGCCGGAACACCTCTTCGCCGCAGAAATATTGGAAATACGGGTTCTCGACCCAGCGGGCGCACAGGGCCTCGTCCGACAGCGAATGCATGTGCTTCAGGATCAGCAGCCCGGCCATCAACCGGACCGGCAAGGGCGGATGACCGGCGCCGGGCTTGTAGATCCCGCCGAGCTGCCGATCGAGAAAGCCCCAATCGATCTGCTGCGCCAGCCGCACCAGCGGGTGGCCCATGTCGATGGTCTGATCCAGCGCCGGCCGGAACAGCTCCTTCTGACGATCGTCCCGAGGCTGCGCCATCGCGTTCCCCCAGCGGAATTCCCTTGGAGAATCGAATCAGAAATCGCCGAAATGGGGAATCGAAAACGCAGAAAAACCGCCGTCTTGACACGGCTTTCCTGCAAATCCAGTTACTTCAGCGCTCCGGAAAACCGCGCCAGATCAATCGCCTATCGATTGATCACGGACGAC
>NZ_BMJQ01000051.1 GCF_014643535.1 Aliidongia dinghuensis
CCTGAATTCCCCGTCGTAACTCGAGAATCCCGCCGTAACTCGAGAAAAACCACGTGGCTCCCCCGTCATCGCAAGATGAAGCCCTTTCCCGCTACAGCGCCTCAGGAGAAGTCCCACGTTAGGAATTGGAGGTCGAAAGGGCACTTGGCACCCTTGATGCGACCCACAAAGTTCCCCGAAATCCCGGTCTCCCTCGAGAGGAACACCGAGGTTTTCCGGCACCCCCTCCTCTGAGCCCTTTCTCCCCTCCTGATCTGGACAGGAGGGTCGACTCCCCTGCTTTGTCTGGAAGGGGTTCCCGACCTTCCGGTCGCACCTCAGGATGAGGCCGGTCTCACGAAGACATTCCAGACGTGGCCTCGTGGGTGGTTCCACATTCCGTAGGACCCCGATTTCCCGGTCCCCTCTTGATAAGAACCCGATGCCCGGACACCTCTCCGAACTCCACCCTGTGAATGAAGTCAACACGAAGGGGCAGTTTTTCCGTGCATCGTTCGGAAAAAACCCCAGGTTCCAAATACAGCTCGACAAGCGGCCTCTCTCCCCGGGGACATCTCGAGAGGCAAGCGGAGTTCCATGCCTCAACCCAAGACGAGGCCTGACTCTCCTGTCCCCAGTCTGCAGGGACCCTGCGATCGGAGTCTGAAATCAGAGGTACCCTGCGGTTCCTGCCTCAACTGGAGATGAGGCCCTCTTCCAATGCACCAAGCCCAGTGGAGTCCCGAGAGGCCCCTCCCACCTCCAGTTTCCCTGGCTTCTCAGAGCCACCATGAGAAGCCCCCTGAGGTCACCTGCACAAGTCGAGGGAACCCAGGGTTTCCTGCCTCAACCCGGGAAAGACCTCGAGAGACCTTCTTCAACACGTCTCGAGGCCAGATTCCCCTACCATGGCTCGGGAGCAATGACGCGCTCCCCCTCGCCACTCGCATGGAGACCCGACTTCCCTGGCGCCCCACGAGAGGCTCACTGACCTCGCCGTCGTACCTCGTGAGAAACCGCACACTGGGGCCGCCGCTCGAGAACAACCCCGAGATTCCCCCGTCATCGAGAGATGAGGGCCTTCGTCTCCTGCATGGCCTAGAGACCAATCTCGCGACCTCTCTCCAAACGCCTCAGGAGGCTTGACTCCCTTGAGTCCACCCAGTGAGCTCCAAGAGATACCCGTCGCGACTCGAGAGCAGAGCGGGGTTCTTTGCTTCCACTCGAGATGAATGCCTGTCTCCCCGGGTGCGTCTGGAATGCAACCCCGAGATCCCTGTCGCCCCTGGAGAGGAACATTGGCTTCTGGACACAAGCCTAGATGAGGTCTATTGGCCCTGCAGTCACTCGAGAGCAATCCCCAGCTTTCCTTCGCAACTCGAATGGAAGATTGGACTTGCCTGGGCCAACACAAGAGGCATCCTGAATTCCCCGTCGTAACTCGAGAATCCCGCCGTAACTCGAGAAAAACCACGTGGCTCCCCCGTCATCGCAAGATGAAGCCCTTTCCCGCTACAGCGCCTCAGGAGAAGTCCCACGTTAGGAATT
>NZ_BMJQ01000052.1 GCF_014643535.1 Aliidongia dinghuensis
CGGTCCGCGCCGGCACGCTCGACCTGACCGGGCAGATCGGCCTCGCGAACTTCGGCACCGCGACCTTCGCCAGCACCGGCGATACGCGGCTCTACAGCCTCGTCTACAGCCAGACCGCGATCCCGACCGGCGAGCTGGTCACGGGCGGCAACCTCACCTTCCAGGCGGCGCAACTCTACCCGGCAACGGCGAACAGCTTCATCATCGCCGCGGTCGGCCCGACGGTGAACGGCACGCAGCTGCCGACGACGGTGACGATCGAGGCCGGCGGCACCCCGGCCGCGGTGCCGCTCTCGGCCGGCGGCAGCCTGCTGATCGATGCGACGACCATCGTCCAGGACGGCACGGTGCGCGTGCCGCTCGGCACGCTGGTGCTCGGCGTCGGCGACCCCACGGCCGCGGCCGCCCCGTTCGACAACCTGCCGCTGGTGGCGACGCAATCGGTGGCGCTGGGCGCCGGCAGCGTCACCTCGGTCTCGCTCGATGGCGCCACGGTGCCCTATGGCACCACGATCGACGGGCTCGACTGGCAGTACCAGATCTTCGGCCCGAACCAGGCGAACGAATCCTTCGCCAACCTGACGGCGCCGCCGGCGAAGTCGATCAGCCTCGCCGGCAGCGCCGTGGCGCTCGAGCCCGGCGCCACGGTCGATCTCTCCGGCGGCGGCACGCTCTATGCGGCGGAGTGGGTCTCCGGCACCGGCGGCTCGCGCAACCTGCTGCTGCGCTCGAACATGGTCTATGCCAGCGGCGCCACGCCGAGCCAGGTGCCGCTCTATCCGGACGACCGGCCGATCTACGCGGTGATCCCGGGCTTCAGCGGCCCGGTGGCGCCGGTCGATCAGGAGATGGCGCCGAGCGGCGCCGCCGCCGGCCAGCAGGTCTATCTGTCCGGCGTCGCGGGGCTGCCCGCCGGCGTCTATACGCTGCTGCCGGGGCAATATGCGACGATGCCCGGCGCCTACCGGGTGGTGCAGCAGACCGGCACGGTCAATGCGGTCGCCAGCGAGAACAAGCTTCTCCCGGACGGCAGCGGCATTGCCGCCGGGTATTTCATCGACGGGCTGACCGGCGCGCGCGCGGCACAGACGACGGCGTTCCTGGTGCAGTCGGCGCCGGTCTGGGGCCAATACTCCCAATACACGATCACCGATGCGAACAGCTTCTTCGCGAGCCAGGCGGCGGAGGCCGGACGGGCGGTGCCGCGCCTGCCGGCGGATGCCGGGCAGCTGGCGCTGGCGGCGACGAGCGCCTTGACCCTGGGGGCCACCTTGCAGACCCAGGCGGGCCCGGGCGGCCAGGGCGCGCTGGTCGATATCGCCTCGCGGGACATCGAGATCACCGGCACCGGCGCCGGCAATGCTGAGGCGGCGCTGCCGGGCTATCTGCAGCTCGGCGCCGCGGCACTCGACCAGCTCGGGGCGGGGAGCCTGCTGATCGGCGGCACCAGGAGCCCGACCAGCACGGGCGAGACGATCCATGCCACGGCGAACAGCGTCGTGGTCGCGAACGACG
>NZ_BMJQ01000053.1 GCF_014643535.1 Aliidongia dinghuensis
GCCATGCTCCCGGTGCCTTCCCAGCCGCAGTGGGGATCCCCGGAGCACAACTGGGACCGCCCCCCATCACCGCCACGACCCGGTTCCCGACCCGCGCCGCCCGGCTTCGCCCCGCCCCGGGCGCGCTCCCGGTGCGCTGCCCACCTTCACCACGGGCTCCCGGTGAGCCCCGCCCCCACGCCCGGTTCCAGGAGAGCCTCTGGGACCTCGCTCCCGCCGCCCGGTGAAACGGGAGGACAATCCATCCAGCCCACAGAGGCAATCCAAGCTGTCTAGAATTCAGGGATCAAACGAGGACTACGGAAAGGAAAGATGACCTGACCTAGGAGGGCCATGATATTCTATAGAACCGGACAAAGTTGGTTTCCAAGGAAACTTGATTCCTTGGAACCCGGAAAGCTGGTTCTTTTCATATGCAATTCCAAACCATGAGCTCCTTCCCAAAGCCTGCCTGGCCGCCAGCCCCACCCCCCACTCCCCAGAAAAAACGGCTCAAAGAAATCTTTTCCATCTCAGGCGGAAAACTGGAAGATGTCTTGTCTTGTCTGTCTGGATTGATGTCTGTGTCAGTGTGAGCCTTGTGATTTTTGATAATAGTGCTCAAGTTCTGAGTTCTTATTTCAATGGTCTCAAGACAAGGCAGCCCTTGCAAACCCAACTGCTTCCAATACAAGAAAACTTTGACCTCAGGGAATGTCAGAGTCCCGTGAACTGGGACCTAGTCAATATGAAATATCTAGTAGTTTTGTTTTTGCTCCTCTACTGTAGACATGTCTAAGAGTCATCAACATGAAGCACAAAATGTTCATAGTGCCTCGGTTTGTTCTAAGGTAAAAATTGCTATATCGTTCTATCTGTCACAAGCTTGTCAACGAGAAAGTACCTCGAAAGAACAGGAACAAAACGAAAAATTAAATGTGATATGAGCTTTTAGATAAACTATGAACACTAATTACACTCGAAAATATCTGCCTATGAGAGTCTTGATTGAAGGCAGAGGAGAAGGGGACGACAGAGGCTAAGATGGTTGGATGGCATCACTGATTCGATGGACATGAGTTTGAGCAAGCCCCTGGAGTTGGTGATGGACACGGAAGCCCAGCGTCCTGCAGGCCACGGGGTCCCAAAGAGTCAGACACGACTGAGCCACTGAACTGAACTGAACATACAATCGTTTCTCCAGGTGTTTTGGTTACCCGAGTTTCTATCCTGTGCTAAACTAAGTGACGACAGTGTACTGAAGAGCTGGGTCATTTCCAAATAAATTAAAGTTCTGAAACATTCACGCCTTGAAAGGACCTCCCTTTTACACAGAAACAAAAGAGATTTTTGACTATCCAATAATAGTGTCTGGCACCATCCTGACATGTGAAACGTAAGAAAGCAATTTTTTTTGTTTTGTTTGGTTCTGATCTTGGGTGTCTCTGTGTGTGTGTGTGTGTGTGTGTGTGTGTGCGCG
>NZ_BMJQ01000054.1 GCF_014643535.1 Aliidongia dinghuensis
AAAGCAGATGAGGTGGATGGCTCCCGCTCACGACATCTGAGTGCCAAGGTGGGTTGCTGTCAGGCAAACCCGAGCAAAGGAGCCATCCGCCATGGAGATTACGACAATCGGCCTGGATCTGGCCAAGCGCGTTTTCCAGGTTCACGGCGTCGATGCCGCGGGCGAGGTCGTCGTCCGCAAGGCGCTTCGGCGTGCGCAGGTGCTGCCGTTCTTCGCCAAGCTGCCGCCGTGCCTCGTCGGCATGGAGGCCTGCGGCACGTCGCATCATTGGGCGCGCGAGCTGGCGGGGCTCGGGCATACGGTGAAGCTGATGCCGCCGGCCTACGTGAAGGCCTATGTGAAGCGCGGCAAGACGGACGCCGCGGATGCGGAGGCGATCTGCGAAGCGGTGACGCGGCCGACCATGCGGTTCGTGCCGATCAAGTCGCGCGAGCAACAGGCGGCGCTGTCGATGCATCGTGCGCGCAACCTGCTGGTCAAGCAGCGCACCCAACTGGTGAACATGATGCGCGGGCTACTGGCCGAGTTCGGCATCGACATCCCGGACGGCCTCGAGCGCGCCCTGCTGATGGCGCGGCAGATGGTCAAGGGCACGGAGCTTGGCGTGCCTGCGGCGGCGGGCCGGGTCGTGCTCATGCTCTCGCAGCAGGCGCTGAGCACTCATGTTCAGCTCCGAGAGATTGATCGCGCGCTCGCAAGTATGCGTCGGACCGACGACATGGCCTGCCGCCTTGCCACCATCCCCGGCATCGGCCCGGTCGGCGCCACGGCGTTCGCGGCTTCGGTCACCGACCCTGGGCAATTCCGCTCCGGGCGAGAGTTTGCCGCCTGGCTCGGGCTGACGCCGCTGCAGAACTCCAGCGGCGGCAAGGAGCGGCTCGGCCGCATCACCAAGATGGGCGACAAATACCTGCGCAAGCTCCTCGTCGTCGGCGCGACCTCGCTCGTCCGGCGGGCCAGGCACAAGCCGGAGACCGCGGATCAGCGCTTGGTCGCCCTGCTGGCACGCAAGCCCGTGCGTGTGGCGACGGTCGCCATGGCGAACAAGATGGCGCGGATCGTCTGGGCGGTGATGACGCGAGGAGACGTTTATCAAGCGAGCCATGCGCCGATGCTGGCAGGCTGAAGCACACCCAGGTTTTGGCTGAGGAGATCGGCTCAACGAGGTTGCGGGGCGACGCGAAGTGATGGCGAAACCGGTCAGGCCGGGAACAGGGACAACCCATGGACTGGCGAAGGCGTCATAGCCTGATAAGCAGAATGGGACCCGGTTCGCGGACTCCATCAGGGCCAGCAGTCCCTACCGACTGCATCAACAGGCCGGACAGAAGACTGCACCCGACCACACGCCAGATCATCACATCGCACTTGCAACGCGGGAGCCATCCACAGAAGCC
>NZ_BMJQ01000055.1 GCF_014643535.1 Aliidongia dinghuensis
AAACAAGACCAGATACTAAGAACCTGGGGACATCTGTTCTAATTTTGGGTGGGCATCTTAAAGGCTACCTCAATTTAGTTCAGTTCAGTTCAGTCACTCAGTCGTGTCCGACTCTTTGCGACCCCATGAATCACAGCACGCCAGGCCTCCCTGTCCATCACCAACTCCCAGAGTTCACTCAGACTCATGTCCATCGAGTCAGTGATGCCATCCAGCCATCTCATCCTCTGTCGTCCCCTTCTCCTCCTGCCCCCAATCCCTCCCAGCATCAGAGTCTTTTCCAATGAGTCAACTCTTCACATGAGGTGGCCAAAGTACTGGAGTTTCAGCTTCAGCATCATTCTCTCCAAAGAAATCCCAGGGCTGATCTCCTTCAGAATGGACTGGTTGGATCTCCTTGCAGTCCAAGGGACTCTCAAGAGTCTTCTCCAACACCACAGTTCAAAAGCATCAATTCTTCGGCGCTCAGCTTTCTTCACAGTCCAACTCTCACATCCATACATGACCACTGGAAAAACCATAGCCTTGACTAGATGGACCTTTGTTGGCAAAGTAATGTCTCTGCTTTTGAATATGCTATCTAGGTTGGTCATAACTTTCCTTCCAAGGAGTAAGCATCTTTTAATTTCATGGCTGCAATCACCATCTGCAGTGATTTTGGAGCCCCCCAAAATAAAGTCACCCACTGTTTCCACTGTTTCCCCATCTATTTCCCATGAAGTGATGGGACCGGATGCCATGATCTTCATTTTCTGAATGTTGAGCTTTAAGCCAACTTTTTCACTCTCCACTTTCACTTTCATCAAGAGGCTTTTTAGTTCCTCTTCACTTTCTGCCATAAGGGTGGTGTCATCTGCATATCTGAGGTTATTGATATTTCTCCCGGCAGTCTTGATTCCAGCTTGTGTTTCTTCCAGTCCAGCGTTTCTCATGATGTACTCTGCATATAAGTTAAATAAGCAGGGTGACAATATACAGCCTTGACGTACTCCTTTTCCTATTTGGAACCAGTCTGTTGTTCCATGTCCAGTTCTAACTATTGCTTCCTGACCTGCATACAGATTTCTCAAGAGGCAGGTCAGGTGGTCTGGTATTCCCATCTCTTTCAGAATTTTCCACAGTTTATTGTGATCCACACAGTCAAAGGCTTTGGCATAGTCAATAAAGCAGAAATAGATGTTTTTCTGGAACTCTCTTGCTTTTTC
>NZ_BMJQ01000056.1 GCF_014643535.1 Aliidongia dinghuensis
GGCGCACGGACGATCCGGGCATTGTCGATACGGGTCATGGCAAGGCTTCCTGGTCTGAAGATCACGCGCGTGGTTTCAGCCGTGCGATTGGGCGAAGGCGAGGCAATGGTCGAGGATGGCGGAGAGCGTCGCGCGGACCGGCGCTGCGACGGCGGGATCGAACGGGCTCGGCCAGTTCTCGGGTCCGACGGCGCCCGTCGGCTCGCGCATGTAGCCGCGGCACGCGAGCTCCATCTGGATCGCATGTACGCCATCCTCGGGCCGACCGTACTCGCGGGTGATGAAGCCGCCCTTGAAGCGGCCGTTGCTGACCCAGCTCAGGCCGGAGGCGGCGCAGCGCCGCGCCGTGCCCTCCGCCAGCGCCGGATCGCAGCTGGCGCCGCTGTTCGTGCCGATGTTGAATTGCGGCAGCTCGCCGTCGAACAGGCGCGGGATGCCGGAGCGGATCGAGTGGCAGTCATAGACCACGACCGTCGGATGGTGCCTGCGCAGCCGGGCGATCTCCTGGGCGAGCGCTGCATGATAGGGCTCGAAGAAACGTTGCCGACGGCCGGCGATATCGGCCGGGGACGGCTCGGCGCCTGCGGTATAGAGCGCCTCGCCGTCGAAGCTCGTCGTCGGGCACAGCCCCGTCGTCGCCTGGCCGGGATAGAGCGACTGGCCCGACGGGTCCCGGTTGACGTCGATGACGGTGCGCGAGATCGCCGTATGGACGACCGTGGCGCCCAGATCATGGACGAAGTCGTAGAGCCGGTCGATCCACCAGTCCGCATCCTTGCGCGCCATCCAGGGCGAGACGAGCGGCCCCAGAAACTCGTCCGGGATCAGCGTGCCGGTATGGGGGAAGCTCACAACCAGCGGGGCGTCGCGCGAGACGACGGTCAGCCAGTCGGGTGCACGCGTGTCGGGCGTGGGGGCGATGGTCATGCTGTCCTCGATCCTCGGGTCACAGGGTGCGGGCCGGGTGGATGCCGGGCTAACTATTTTGTATATACATAACGGCAACGCCCCGCCCTGTCCAGCGAGCGTGCCGCGTCTCTCGACGCGTGGATCTTCGCCGGTGGACGCGGCCTCGTGGACTGCGTATGGATGCGGGGCGGGAAGGTCGTCGAGCACGGCCGCCACCGGGACGCGGACGCGATCGCGCGCCGGTTCCGACGCACGC
>NZ_BMJQ01000057.1 GCF_014643535.1 Aliidongia dinghuensis
AAGTAGTTTTTATACCTTAAGTTATGCATAGAGGATAATGGGGGAAGGGGTCGAGTCTTGCAGCAAACCAGGCTTTCTTCCTGCAAACTTATCATATGCAAAAGCTTAGGTGATTTGCATCATCTTCTGGCCCGGAGGCCTGTTAACATTTTAAGACCTTTTCTTCAGAAAACTTATTTTTCTCTAAAGGTGATTGGTCAGGAGCCACCCTCCAAAAAAGCATTAGATAAAGTTGCATTCCTACAGAGCAAAGGTGTGGTGGGCTATAACAAGAAAAAGAATTAACTCAAGGGTCCCAGGTTACAAACATTAAAGCTACTACTTACACCAATTATATTAATCAATACACTGCCAGGGACACAGCAGGTAAGGGATATGGAAACTTAGCAGCAAACAATGGCCCAACAAGTGAAAAACCATTCACCAATACAATTTCTAATCAATCTTGTAACTACTCAAAAGAATCTGTGTTTAGACAGTTTAGAACATCTCCTGCCTCTCACAGTTGGGAGGCTCTGAACAATCACATGTGGCCGGAAAAACCTATTCAGGCAGGCTAGAGGATTTCCAAAGGAGTTTGTAGGTTAAACACTGTCACACCCAGGAATTATTAACTGGAACTGTAAGCTAACTCTTTTTTCAGAGAGAGGTAGTGGGGGAGAGCCCCCCGTAAAGTCAGAGGTTTAGGTGAAAGCACAAGCAGAAAGTAGGCAGACTCTGGTTTTGGGGGTATATGCTCGAGAATTTCCAGGGGGACTCCTGAAGCTCGATCCCGCCTTTGCGTATGCCGAGCCTCCTTCCTCATGACCTTTGTCATGGGCGGAGTTCCTCACTGGCTCCCAGCAGTGATAGAATTCCAGTGGAGCTATTCCAGATCCTGAAAGATGATGCTGTGGAAAGTGCTGCACTCAATATGCAATATGCAATATGCACTCAATATGCAATATGCCGGCTCACGGCAGTAGGGGAATCTGGCCTCGAGACGTGTTGAAGAAGGTCTCTCGAGGTCTTTCCCGGGTTGAGGCAGGAAACCCTGGGTTCCCTCGACTTGTGCAGGTGACCTCAGGGGGCTTCTC
>NZ_BMJQ01000058.1 GCF_014643535.1 Aliidongia dinghuensis
TAGAGCGGTTTGCGATCATGCTGGGTCATAGCCCGCGGTCTTGAAATAGTTGAGGCACTCATCGGGCTCGTAGAGGTCGCAGATTTCGCCGATGGCCTGCCAGAGGTCCTCGATCGTCCTGGCGGCGCGCTTTCTGAGATGAGCCTTCAGCTTGGCGAAGGCCATCTCGATTGGATTGAGATCGGGCGAATAGGGCGGCAGGAAGAGCATCCAGGCGCCACGATCCTGGATCGCTTGTTCGGCGATACGGCTCTTGTGGGCGCTGAGATTGTCGGCGATGACCACGTCGCCGGCGGCCAGGGTCGGCGCCAACTGGGTTTGCACATAGGCTTCGAAGATTTTCCGGTTCATCGGCCGATCGATCACGAACGGAGCGACGAGGCCATCCTGTCTCAACCCGGCGATAAAGGTTTCCGTCTTCCAGTGGCCGAAAGGTGCCGACGCCCTGAGCCGCTTGCCTCTCGGCGCCCGGCCGCGCAGCCGGGTCATTTTTGTCGTCGTTCCTGTTTCGTCAATGAACACAAGCCGATGGGTCGCCCGACACATGATCGGCTGCCGTCCCTTGATCCATTCATTGCGCTGTTGCCGGACATCCGGGCGCTTCTGCTCGGCCGCGAGCAGCGTTTTTTTTATAGATGAAGCCGTGAGCCAGCAGAAACCGGCAAAGATTGGACGGATGAATGTGGACACCACGCGCCGCCAGCTCCTCAGCCAGTTCGGCCAGGCTGATGTCGGGAACCTCAAGCACCCGATGCACGACGAAATCCTCGTGGCCTCTGAGTTTGCTGCGTCGATCGCCGCCCTGCTTGGCCGGCACCACCGTGCCGGTCCTCAGATATTGCGCGACATATCGGATCGCCGAGCTGACCCCGATGCCGAAAACCCTCGCAGCCTGTCGGCGCGAGTGGCCCGCCAAAACATAGCGCGCGACACGGCCCCTCAAATCAACGGATAGCGGCTTCGTCATCGTGACCCACCTCCCATCGTAGGGAATCACGATCACGCGCCTTTGGGAATCCTCGAATCACTCAGGTCGCAAACCGCTCTAGC
>NZ_BMJQ01000059.1 GCF_014643535.1 Aliidongia dinghuensis
CTGGAGCTCCGCCGTTGTGGAACTCACTCGGTGCTTGCAAGCCTGTACTGGGAAGGACCGAGTGAGCTTCCACACCGGCGGAGCTCCAGCTCTGCGCCCAGGCGCGATAGCACAGAGCCCCGGCCGAGAGGCTGCTCTGTGCTGGGCGAGCCTCCCCAAGCCCTGCCCAGCTTCTAGCGTTCGCGCCCGGGAAGGAGCAGGCTGCGGGAGTGTGGGAGCCGTGAGTGGTGCCTGACTGCTGCCTCAGCTCAGCTCTCGCCTTCCCTTCGGACCTAGGAGCCAGGCGTCCTTGCAGAGGGCTTAGGGGCTGGGGGTGTGCACACTGCCAAAGCCTCCCGCGGGGAGAGCTCTTTCCGAGGGAAAGGAAGCGCCCCAGGCTGCATTCCCAAGCTGGTGCTTCCCCGCCCAGACTAAGCGCCGCACGGAGGGAATCAGGGTCCCGGTGCCCCTGGCTTGGGGAGGCAGCTCCACAGCCAGAGTGTTGCTCCGTTTGTGCCCAGAAAGCGCCTGCCAGACCGGGCCTTCCCTGGAGCTGTCCTGCCGCCTAGAGGCAGGTGGATGTGCTGTGCGGGCTTCCCCTGTGCGTTTGGGCTCCCTAGCACAGCCGCAGCGCAGGGGAACCAGCCCATGATCAGTGAGCTCCGGGCAGTTACTTTGGTCCCAGGTTTGGAGCCCTATGCCCGGAACGCGGGAGAGAAGAGGCTGGCTGCCGGCGGGTGCTTGCAAGCCTGTACTGGGAAGGACCGAGTGAGCTTCCACACCGGCGGAGCTCCAGCTCTGCGCCCAGGCGCCATAGCACAGAGCCCCGGCCGAGAGGCTGCTCTGTGCTGGGCGAGCCTCCCCAAGCCCTGCCCAGCTTCTAGCGTTCGCGCCC
>NZ_BMJQ01000060.1 GCF_014643535.1 Aliidongia dinghuensis
CTAGGATCAATCGACATTCAGGATTCACGGATGGCTGAATATGTGATTCATGAGACGCCAGATTCTTCGATCTGGGGTCTGGTTGATGACCAAGCGGTACGAGCTTTCGCAAGCCCAGTGGCGTCGGATTGCCGAACTTCTCCCCGGCAAAGCCAGTGATCCTGGCCGGACCGGCTCGGACAACCGCTTGTTCGTAAACGGTGTCTTGTGGGTCTTGCGGTCGGGGGCGCACTGGCAGGACCTGCCCGAGCGGTATGGCAAGTGGAAGAGCGTCCACAAGCGCTTCACGCGGTGGGCCAAGAAGGGCGTCTGGGAGAAGATCTTCGCGTCGCTGACGGGCGATCCGGACAACCAGTATCTGATGCTCGATAGCACGCTCGTCCGGGTCCACCAGCAGGCGGCCACCGGAAAAGGGGGGCCCAGGATCAGGCTATGGGGCGTTCCCGAGGAGGATTGACGACGAAGATCCACACCGTCGCCGATGCCCAAGGGCGCCCCGTTCGCTTCATTCTGACGGCGGGGCAGGCCGCCGACATCAAGAGCGCCCCCGACCTGCTCGCCGGACTGACCACAGGCGGCGTCATCGCCGACAAAGCCTACGACAGCAATGCGTTGCGGGACCTCATCGATCAGACCGGCGCCGAAGCCGTCATCCCATCCAATCGGTCGCGGAAAATCCTCATTCCCCACGACGCCGTCGCCTACAAGCTGCGCAACCGCATCGAGCGCTTCTTCAACAAGCTCAAGCACTTCAGGCGCATCGCCACCAGATATGACCGCAGAGCTATCTATTTCCTCGCCGCCCTGCATCTCGCCAGCGCGATGATCTGGATGCGCTGAATGTCGATTCGTCCTA
>NZ_BMJQ01000061.1 GCF_014643535.1 Aliidongia dinghuensis
CAAAGGCACAAAGGAAAGATAAGCATCTGAACGCAGAGTTCCAAAGAATAGCAAGAAGAGATAAGAAAGCCTTCTTCAGCGATCAATGCAAAGAAATAGAGGAAAACAACAGAATGGGAAAGACTAGGGATCTCGTTAAGAAAATCAGAGATACCAAAGGAACATTTCATGCAAAGATGGGCTCGATAAAGGACAGAAATGGTATGGACCTAACAGAAGCAGAAGATATTAAGAAGAGGTGGCAAGAATACACAGAAGAACTGTACAAAAAAGATCTTCATGACCCAGATAATCACGATGGTGTGATCACTCACCTAGAGCCAGACATCCTGGAATGTGAAGTCAAGTGGGCCTTAGAAAGCATCACTACGAACAAAGCTAGTGGAGGTGATGGAATTCCAGTTGAGCTATTTCAAATCCTGAAAGATGATGCTGTGAAAGTGCTGCACTCAATATGCCAGCAAATCTGGAAAACTCAGCAGTGGCCACAGGACTGGAAAAGGTCAGTTTTCATTCCAATCCCAAAGAAAGGCAATGCCAAAGAATGCTCAAACTACCGCACAATTGCACTCATCTCACACGCTAGTAAAGTAATGAGCAAAATTCTCCAAGCCAGGCTTCAGCACTATATGAATTATGAACTTCCTGATGTTCAAGCAGGTTTTAGAAAAAGCAGAGGAACCAGAGATCAAATTGCCAACATCTGCTGGATCATAGAAAAAGCAAGAGAGTTCCAGAAAAACATCTACTTCTGCTTTATTGACTATGCCAAAGCCTTTGACTGTGTGGATCACAACAAACTGTGGAAAATTCTGAAAGAGATGGGAATACCAGACCACCTGA
>NZ_BMJQ01000062.1 GCF_014643535.1 Aliidongia dinghuensis
TTCGTTTTGTACTCAGCTTCTTCTGCATTACCGGTTGGGGCATAGACTTGGATTACTGTGATATTGAATGGTTTGCCTTGGAAACGAACAGAGATCATTCTGTCGTTTTTGAGATTGCATCCAAGTACTGCATTTCAGACTCTTGTTGACCATGATGGCTACTCCATTTCTTCTGAGGGATTCCTGCCCGCAGTAGTAGATATAATGGTCATCTGAGTTAAATTCACCCATTCCAGTCCATTTTAGTTCGCTGATTCCTAGAATGTCGACATTCACTCTTGCCATCTCCTGTTTGACCACTTCCAATTTGCCTTGATTCATGGACCTGACATTCCAGGTTCCTATGCAATATTGCTCTTTACAGCATTGGACCTTGCTTATATCACCAGTCACATCCACAAGTGGGTATTGTTTTTGCTTTGGCTCCATCCTTTCCTTCTTTCTGGAGTTATTTCTCCACTGATCTCCAGTAGCATATTGGGCACCTACCGACCTGGGGAGTTCCTCTTTCAGTATCCTATCATTTTGCCTTTTCATACTGTTCATGGGGTTCTCAAGGCAAGAATACTGAAGTGGTTTGCCATTCCCTTCTCCAGTGGACCACATTCTGTCAGATCTCTCCACCATGACCCGCCCATCTTGGGTGGCCCCACGGGCATGGCTTAGTTTCATTGAGTTAGACAAGACTGTGGTCCTAGTGTGATTAGATTGACTAGTTTTCTGTGTATGGTTTCAGTGTGTCTGCCCTCTGATGCCCTCTTGCAACACCTACCATCT
>NZ_BMJQ01000063.1 GCF_014643535.1 Aliidongia dinghuensis
CGATAGGCGCTGCCGTTATCGCTCATGACCCGTTCGACGCGGACGCCGTTCCGGGCGAACCAGTCGAGCGCCCGGGTCATGAAGGCGCAGGCGGAGGCTTTCTTCTCGTCGGGCAGGACTTCGGTGTAGGCCAGGCGCGAGGCGTCGTCGATCGCCACGTGCAGCGCTTCCCAGCCGGTGCCGCGCTTGCTGCTCTGGCCGCGCTGCCGTCGATCCGGCCGAGCTTCTTGGTATCGATATGGATCAGCTCGCCTGGCCGTGCCCGCTCGTAGCGGATCGCCGGCGGGGGCGCGTCGAGCGCCTTCAGCCGGCCGAGCCCGAGGCGGCGCAGCACGGCGCCCACGGTCGAGCGCGGCATGCCGAGCCGGTGGGCGATCTGCGGGCCAGTCATCCGCTCGCGCCGCAGCCGCTCGATCTCGGCGACGCGCGCCGCCGGCACCGGTGCGCGATATCGAGCGGGCGCCGAGCTCCTGTCCTGGAGCATCCGCACGCCGCCCGCCCGATATCGCCCCAGCCAGTGATAAGCCCGCCGCGCCGAAAGCCCGGCCGCATCCGCCGCCGCAGCCACCGTCCAGCCTTCCTCCTCAATCCGGCAAACCATCAGGGATCGACCTTGCGGCGTCAGCCGTGCATTCTTGTGAATGTTCATCCAGGGCTCCAGGAACGTGCGCTTCGGTGTGGTAACCACAGCTTCACTGCCCGGACCTGGATGAACAACCTTCATAGCTTCGACATCTAG
>NZ_BMJQ01000064.1 GCF_014643535.1 Aliidongia dinghuensis
GTGTCGACATAGCCGGTGCGCAGGCGGAACTCGATGCAGCTCGGCCGGCACTCGATGGCGAGGCAGGAGGCGCCGGCCATGGTCGCGGCCAGCGGCTGCGCGCCGCCCATGCCGCCCAGGCCCGCGGTCAGGATCCAGCGGCCGCGCAAGCTGCCGGCATAGTGCTGGCGGCCCATCTCGACGAAGGTCTCGTAGGTGCCCTGCACGATGCCCTGGCTGCCGATGTAGATCCAGGAGCCGGCCGTCATCTGGCCGTACATCATCAGGCCCTTGCGATCGAGCTCGTTGAAATGCTCCCAGTTGGCCCAATGCGGCACCAGGTTCGAGTTCGCGATCAGCACGCGCGGCGCGTCGGCGTGGGTGCGGAACACGCCGACCGGCTTGCCCGACTGCACCAGCAGGGTCTCGTCGGCCTCGAGCGTGCGCAGCGCGGCGGTGATCCGGTCGAACGCGTCCCAGTCGCGCGCGGCGCGGCCGATGCCGCCGTAGACCACCAGCTCATGCGGCTTCTCCGCCACCTCGGCATCGAGATTGTTCATCAGCATGCGGAGCGGCGCCTCGGTCAGCCAGCTCTTGGCGCTGATCTCGGGGCCGCGCGGCGCACGGACGATCCGGGCATTGTCGATACGGGTCATGGCAAGGCTTCCTGGTCTGAAGATCACGCGCGTGGTTTCAGCCGTGCGATTGGGCGAAGGCGAGGCAATGGTCGAGGATGGCGGAGAGC
>NZ_BMJQ01000065.1 GCF_014643535.1 Aliidongia dinghuensis
CTCGACGCGTGGATCTTCGCCGGTGGACGCGGCCTCGTGGACTGCGTATGGATGCGGGGCGGGAAGGTCGTCGAGCACGGCCGCCACCGGGACGCGGACGCGATCGCGCGCCGGTTCCGACGCACGCTGGAGAGATTGCTCACTTCATGACCGTTTCCGCCGAACAGGACCAGGCCGGCGAACAGGGCCAGGCCAGCGAACAGGGCCAGACTAGCGCCGGGCAACCGCTCTATCAGCGCATCCGCAGCGAGATCGAGGGCAACATCCTGTCCGGCCGCTGGCCGCCGGGCTACCGCCTGCCGTCGGAGGTCGAGCTCACCGAGACGTACGGCTGCTCGCGGATGACGATCAACAAGGTGCTCTCGGCCCTCGCGAACGCCGGCCTGATCGAGCGCCGGCGGAAGGCGGGCAGCTTCGTCTCACGCCCGCGGGTCCAGTCGGCGGTGCTGCAGATCCCCGACATGCGGGCCGAGATCGAGCGGCGGGGCGAGGAATACGGCTACGAGCTCTTGGCGAAGCACAGGCGGCTGGCGACGGCGGACGATTGCGGCCGCCTCGGCATCGCCAAGCGCGTGCCGATCCTGGCGCTCCGCTGCCGGCATCTCACGGGCGGCCAGCCCTTCGCGCTCGAGGATCGCCTGCTCAACCTCGGCGAGGTGCCGGACGCCCTCGACCAGGATTTCGCCACAGTGCCGCCGAACACCTGGCTCGTCGG
>NZ_BMJQ01000066.1 GCF_014643535.1 Aliidongia dinghuensis
GAGTATCCTGGCACATACATGTACTGCCTCACCCCTAACCTCAGTCGTGTGTTCCAAGAACTTCTGTCCGTTTATTTATTTGTTTTGGGTAACATTGAATTCGTTTTGACTATGCTGGGTCTTTGCTGCTCGCTGGAAGTTGCTAGGACCTCTGGACTGCAGTCTCCCATCTCTTGCTGACCTCTTGTTGACCTCTGCAGAATCCTGGTTGCTGGGAGCTTGTTAGTTCCTTGTTCCTTACCCGGACCACCTGTGGTTAAGTGTTTTCTCTCCTCTGCGGCCTGGTAAGGGTGGGTGGTCATTGGCATCCCAAAGGTGGCTAGAAGTCAATGATTTAGGCAGGCTTGTGAATAGATATGGGAGAAGGCAATGGCACCCCACTCCAGTACTCTTGCCTGGAAAATCCCATGGACGGAGGAGCCTGGTAGGCTGCAGTCCATGGGGTCGCTAAGAGTCGGACACGACTGAGCGACTTCACTTTCACTTTTCACTTTCATGCATTGGAGAAGGAAATGGCAACCCACTCCAGTGTTCTTGCCTGGAGAATCCCAGGGACGGGGGAGCCTGGTGGGCTGCCGTCTATGGGGTCGCACAGAGTCGGACACGACTGAAGCAACTTAGCAGCAG
>NZ_BMJQ01000067.1 GCF_014643535.1 Aliidongia dinghuensis
CCTGACCTGTTTCAACAAAGCCCACCTCCCGAATTTTCCCCGCTCATGGTGGGGTAGCCTAAAACATTCCCACCACTTTTATTATTTAAACCCCACTCTCAACACTTTTAGAGGGGGTTGAAACAAAAAAGGCATGAACTTAAACTTTAATCAATGACCAAAAAGATTAGAGAATAAGCCATGCCCATCGACGAATTTATCATTAAAATCTATCTAATGGTAGATGACTACTACAAAAAGATTGTAACAAACCGGCTAAGACAAGGCGGATATGCACCAAAGCTAACCGACAGTGAAATTATCACCATGGAGTTAGTGGGTGAGTTTTTACAGATGGACACCGATTCACAAATCCATCAGTATTTTAAACAGCATTGGCAAACATGGTTTCCACAAATAGGCTCATATCCCAACTTTGCCAAGCAGTGCGTCAATTTGTTACAGGTAAAAACTTTGATACAACAGCATATCGTTAAACAGCATGGGCAAGACAACATTCATTTTATTGATGGCTTTCCCATTCCGGTGTGTCAATATGCCAGAGCCTATCGGCATAAAACCTTCAAATATGAAGGTAGCTATAGTTACTGTGCCTCAAAGCAACAAAAATATTTTGGCTTTGAAGG
>NZ_BMJQ01000068.1 GCF_014643535.1 Aliidongia dinghuensis
GCTGATCCAGACTATCATCGTCGTGATCTATTTGAAACCTTGTTTGAAAATGGTGACGAAGTTGTTTGGGACTTTGGTGTGCAGATATTCACCCAAGAACAAGCAGAAAAATTCCCATTTGATCACTTGGATGCAACCAAATTAGTTCCAGAAGAATTAGTCCCTGTTGAATTCGTGGGTAAAATGGTATTAAACCGTTATCCCGATAACTTCTTTGCTGAGACAGAGCAAGTGGCTTTCTGTCCAGCAAACATCGTACCCGGTATCGACTTTAGTAATGATCCATTGCTACAAGGTCGTTTATTTAGTTACCTTGATACTCAGCTGTCGCGCTTAGGCTCACCAAATTTTGCGCAGTTGCCAATTAATGCACCAAAATGTCCATTCCATAATATGCAGCGTGATGGTCATATGCAGATGCAAATTCCCAAAGGTCGCGTTGCTTATGAACCACAAAGTTTAGAGCCAGAAAAACCGCGTGAAAATCCGTCAATTGGGTTTAAATCATTTGCAGAGGATTTAACTCAAAATAACGATGCGGTTAAAGGTCGTATCCGTGCAGAAAGCTTTGCAGACTTTTATAGTCAACCACGTATGTTCTATCGTAGTCAAACCCCCATTGAGC
>NZ_BMJQ01000069.1 GCF_014643535.1 Aliidongia dinghuensis
CCTCGTAATTTTCGCAACTATCGGCGTAGTGATTTAAATAGTTCATCAAAGCCCAAAGCGACCACCAAAAAAGATGTGGCTCTGGTCATTGGTAATATCATAGACAAGGGTATTGCCGAGCAAAGCATTCATAATCGTGATGATGTGATAAGAACAATCATTAATCATGGTTACCAGGTCGTTGACGATAGCAATCCACACTGCTTAAAGATTGCAAACCCTGACAAAACCTTATACCGCGGTAAGCCTAGACGTTCAATTAAATTAGAGGGTAAATATTTTCAAGCTGATTTGGTTGCTGCCGAAACAACACCAAATGCAAGAGCCGAGAAGAGTCGTAATTATCAACGAAGACAATGGGAAAATAGCGAAAAACTGCAAGATGAATACAAGAAACTATTAACCTATCGAAAAGACCGCCTTCAGAAGCGTTATAAACGCCTTCAGATGGACGATCTAGCATATACCCCTATGGATATACCTATTCAATCCAAACGTGCCTCTATGAGCTTATTTGAGGCGTTAAATATGTATGCCATTGCAAGGCATACTTGGCCAAGTAGTGTATATACCCCAATTACCCAAGATTATGAGG
>NZ_BMJQ01000070.1 GCF_014643535.1 Aliidongia dinghuensis
CATGGTCAGTCACGTGATCAGTGTATGATCAGCCACGTGATCAGTGCATGATAGCCACGTGATCAGTGCATGATCAGTCACGTGATCAGTGCATGATCAGCCACGTGATCAGTGCATGCTCAGTCACGTGATCAGGGCCTGCTGAGCTGCGTGATTACTGTCTGCTCATCTGCTTGACAATTGCCAGCTGAGCTGCACGATTCCTGCCTGTCATCTCCTTGACAATTGCCACCTGTGCTGCGTAATTCCTGCCTGCTCATCTACTTGATTATTGCCAGCTGAGCAGCATGATTTCTCAGAGGTGAGTTCCATGATTATAGCCTGCTGACTGATTCCTGCCTACTCAGCTCTATGTTCATTGCCTCCAGAGGCACATGATCAGTGTGTGACACCAAACATGATCAGCACATGATCAGTCACATGATCAATGCATGATAAGCCACGTGAACAGTGCATGATCATTTACGTGATCTGTGCATGATCAGTCACGTGATCAGTGCATGATAGCCACGTGATCATTGCATGATCAGCCACGTGATCAGTGCATGATAGCCACGTGATCAGTGCATGATCAGTCACGTGATCAGTGC
>NZ_BMJQ01000071.1 GCF_014643535.1 Aliidongia dinghuensis
GTTTCATTAGTTTTCAATAAATTATGTTTCTTTAAAACTTGAATTACCAGTTTTTGATTAAATACATCACAAGCTTCAACGAAATTTTCTTTAAAAAATAAATAGTCATTATTACGTATATAGCCAACACGATTATTTACTTTTTGGATAAATCCATCACTTTTCCAGTTGGAAAATCTACTTTCGCCATGTTGTTGAATAAACGAACGGATTTGTTTTAAAATCTGCTGTTCCTCATGATCAGTGTCTTGCCCATAATTGCTAAGCCAATTTTCAAAACATTTTTGAGCTGCTGTGGTAGCCGTACCAGGTAACCAACCTGTAATACCTGCATGTGTTGCTAATTCGCCTGCGGCTGCAACTACTGCAAATAATCTAGCTACACGCCCAGCCTGACTCGATAAATTACTATAATTTTCCAAAAACTCATCAATATAGTTTAGAGCATTTTTTTCAATCATTGATTTATCATGGGTTATAAACTCAAGCCACTCTTGACCTGCTACCCCATAATGTTCTATGGTTGCTCGGGAAAGATATTCAGCCTGCTTTGCACTAGACTCAAAACCATCAATTAGCGTATC
>NZ_BMJQ01000072.1 GCF_014643535.1 Aliidongia dinghuensis
CAAAGCGTTAAGAACACAGATACCGCTAAGTACAAAGGCTATGACGCAGGAAAGAAAGTATCAGGGATTAAGCGCCATATTGCAGTAGACAGCCAAGGCTTGCCGCATGCTATCTGTATCACGACCGCTAACATCACCGACCGTGAGGGTGCTACAACGTTACTTCGTCAACATGCTAAACGATTAAGCCGGGTAAAAAATGTGATGGTTGATGGCGGTTATCGAGGTGAGGCATTTGCTAATAGTGTTAAATCTATTTTAGGCGAAACCGTTACCACAGAAGTTGCCAAAAGAGATGAATTGCACACGTTTAAAGTCATACCAAAGCGATGGGTTGTAGAACGTTCGTTTGCTTGGCTTGAGAAAAATAGACGCTTATGGAAAAACTGTGAGCGTCATTTAAATTCGAGCCTTCAATTTACCAATCTTGCTTTCATCGCTTTGTTATTGAAAAGATTGTGAACAGGTTCTTAGGGGTGATTTTTACTATTCCGCTTCGCTATGCGATGGTCGTTAACAGTGATTTGCCCTACCCTGAAGGCGTTGCCGCTGCTGAAATTTTGCGGGCAGGCGAACAGGAC
>NZ_BMJQ01000073.1 GCF_014643535.1 Aliidongia dinghuensis
GCTGCATTAGAAATCGCCAATGAGCATGGGGGTGAATTGGCGTTAGACTGTGGTTTCTGTGGGCATGTTTATAGTTTTGATCTCAAAGATATTGAAATGATTTTTGCTTAATTTAAAGGTTTGCATAGCTACCTTTACATCATTTAAAATTGCGCAATATTAGTTACGCTTCTAGTCGATGTGATAGCCAAAACTAATACCAAAGTTACAAGTAAACTTTGGTATTTTTTCTACATTTTTGATAAGTTATAAGCATCAGGTTTGAGATAACTTAGGTTAAGCTTAATAAGTTTTAGATTAAAAATTAATTAGGAAAATAATATAATAGAACATAAGGATATCGTTATGTCAGTGGCAAAAAATATTGAAATTAGCAGCAGCTCAACGGTAAGTTTTGAAGATGCGATCAAAAAAGGCATTTCACAAGTCAACAAAACGGTTAATAACGTGGAAGGTGCTTGGATTAAAGAGCAAAAAGTACGCATTAGTGATGGTAATATCACTAGCTATAACGTGATGATGATTGTTAGCTTTGTAATTGAAAATGACAGCACTGATTTAAAATAAAGATTTT
>NZ_BMJQ01000074.1 GCF_014643535.1 Aliidongia dinghuensis
TGACGACTTCTTTTCTCGGTAATTTCCTTTTGTCTTACATACTCATCATATTCTTCCCAGTCGGGCTCAGCTGGTTCTTTCTCCTCTTCCCACAAATTAAGATATGGCATTTTATTCTCCTAATAGGTTCTTACAGTATACGCATTCAAGCAAAATAGGTTCTTACAATATATATATTCAATCAAAGAAAATAGGTTCTTGCAATATAGCCATCTAATCAAAAAATAGGTTCTTACAATATTAGTTATATTTAATAACATCAAGTTATTTAGCCAATTTATAAAGCCAGCATAGACAAAAAGACCCCTTTTCTACTATCGTAGTAAAAGGTTCTATTTGCCAATCTGGCAGGGGGCTATGCCCCCTTGACCCCCAAAAAAACTGTAAAAGATATCCCCTTAAATTCTCAACCATACCCTTCTTGATAAACATATTAGCTAGTTAACAACACCCAAAAAATACTCAGGATGATTTACTTATGAATAGACAAAAATCCATTAAAGTAAGGTTAACTGAAAGTGAGTATGAGCTACTTAAAAAGCAGGCAAACGGTCAGCCAATGGCCAGCT
>NZ_BMJQ01000075.1 GCF_014643535.1 Aliidongia dinghuensis
GTCGGCGTCTTTAAAATTAAAGAAGCGGGTGAGCTTGCCAAGACCTACCCACAGCTCAAACAATACCACGGCGCTATTTTGGCAGAAAAAGCCATCACAGGCGGTGAGTATGCTTGCTCAATCCTCGGTGATGAGGTGTTGCCCAGTATTCGCATCATCCCAACCACTGAGTTTTATGACTACGAAGCCAAATACAATCGTGATGATACCGTCTACCAATGCCCATCAGATTTGAGCGAGGCGCAAGAACAAACCATGCAACAAATTGCAAGAAAAGCGTTTGCTGCCATTGGGGGCAAAGGTTGGTCACGCGTGGATTTTTTACGAGATGACGAAGGCACGCTATATCTGCTTGAACTCAATACGGTGCCCGGCATGACCAGTCATAGTCTGGTGCCGATGGCAGCAAAAGCGCGTGGCATGGATTTTGCGACGCTATGCGTGCGTATCTTAGAACAAACGTTGAGCGAATAAGTCGTTTTCGTTTATATTTGTTTACAAAAAAAGTACTTGAATTGTCTAGAAGCGTATTATCTATTTACCATTCATTTCATTGAATTTGCT
>NZ_BMJQ01000076.1 GCF_014643535.1 Aliidongia dinghuensis
CGCAAATACCAAACTTGCAATGAACGCAAGGTTTTGGTTTTCAAAGATAATACCGGTCACGATTGACAATAAACTTAACGCAACCACGGTAATTTTTGATGCACGCATCTCTTCTTCAGGTCTCGCTTGACCTTTTCTGATAACACTAGCATACAAGTCATGGCTGACCGCTGAAGCGCCTGATAAAGTCAAACCTGCCACAACCGCTAGGATAGTCGCGAAAGCAACCGCCGAGATAAAGCCTAAGAATAGGTTACCACCCACGGCATGGGACAAGTGAATCGCTGCCATGTTGGCACCACCGATGAGTGCTTGTGAGCTTACGCCATCTTTAACCACAGTCGTGAAATAATCTGGATGTTCAGCTAGGATAACGATAGCACCCAAACCAATAAGAACGATCATAAAATACACGTAAGCAATACAGCTAGCGGCAACCAGTACCGATTTACGGGCTTGTTTGGCATCTGGCACCGTAAAGAAACGCATCAATACGTGTGGTAAACCTGCTGTACCAAACAATAGACCCAAACCTAATGAGATAGATTCAATGGGATTATT
>NZ_BMJQ01000077.1 GCF_014643535.1 Aliidongia dinghuensis
GCTATTCTTTGGAACTCTGCATTCAGATGTTTATATCTTTCCTTTTCTCCTTTGCTTTTCACTTCTCTTCCTTTCACAGCTATTTGTAAGGCCTCCCCAGACAGCCATTTTGCTTTTTTGCATTTCTTTTCTATGGGAATGGTCTTGATCCCTGTCTCCTGTACAATGTCACGAACCTCATTCCATAGTTCATCAGGCACTCTATCTATCAAATCTAGGCCCTTAAATCTATTTTTCACTTCCACTGTATAATCATAAGGGATTTGATTTAGGTCATACCTGAATGGTCTAGTGGTTTTCCCTACTTTCTTCAATTTAAGTCTGAATTTGGCAATAAGGAGTTCATGATCTGAGCCACAGTCAGCTCCTGGTCTTGTTTTTGCTGACTGTATAGAGCTTCTCCATCTTTGGCTGCAAAGAATATAATCAATCTGATTTTGGTGTTGACCATCTGGTGATGTCCATGTATAGAGTCTTCTCTTGTGTTGTTGGAAGAGGGTGTTTGCTATGACCAGTGCATTTTCTTGGCAAAACTCTATTAGTCTTTGCCCTG
>NZ_BMJQ01000078.1 GCF_014643535.1 Aliidongia dinghuensis
CTAAGCCAATCCATATTTTTGTTTAAAGCTTAGGGCAGTTTTTAAATTATGCACAATGCTAGCGAGCACTGTACTCGTATGAAATTGCATTAACCTTAAATGACGAGCCTTGCTCATCCCATAATGCAATTTAAAATGACCAAATACCCGTTCCACCGTATTTCTAGTTTGGCTTTTTTGGATATTGGTACGTTTTTGTTGTTCGGTCCAAGGGGTATTACGCCATGCTCTATCAGGAATATGATTGTTTATCGGTGTTTCATGCTTGGCAAGATAGTGGTCATGGGCTTGGCTTTTATACGCACTGTCAGCGTAAACAGCAGATTCATTCCCTGTTAAAAGCGTGGTAAAACATTGTGAATCATGGACATTGACTGGGGTGGTTTCAACTTTTTTGACAAAGCTGTCTTCATCACAGTTTAGATGGATTTTAAAGCCGTAGGTGGTTTTTACTTTGCCTGTGCTGTCTTTTTTACTGACGTAGGCGGCTTCTTTGTCTTGGGTATTGTCGGTATGTTTGCCTTTTTTAGCTCGTTTGTTCTTGGCTTCAACG
>NZ_BMJQ01000079.1 GCF_014643535.1 Aliidongia dinghuensis
GGCAGAACAGCGGCCGGATATAGGCCGGCACGAAGCCCGGGAAGTCGAACGCGTTCGCGACGCCTTCCTCGAGCGCCATCTGGCGGATGTTGTTGCCGTAGTCGACGACCGGCACGCCCATCTGCTGGAACGCCAGCATGGCGCGGACATGCTCGGCCATCGACCGCTTGGCGGCCCGGGTCACGGCCGTGGGATCGGCCTCGCGCTGCCGATCCCACTCGGCGAGGCTCCAGCCCTTCGGCAGATAGCCGTTGACCGGGTCGTGGGCCGAGGTCTGGTCGGTGACGCAGTCCGGCCTGACACCGCGCCGCACCAGCTCGGGCAGGATCTCGGCCGCGTTGCCGAGCAGGGCGACCGAGATCGGCTTGTCGTCCGTGGAGGCGCGCTCGATCATGGCGAGCGCCTCGTCCAGGTCCTTGGCCTCGGTGTCGACATAGCCGGTGCGCAGGCGGAACTCGATGCAGCTCGGCCGGCACTCGATGGCGAGGCAGGAGGCGCCGGCCATGGTCGCGGCCAGCGGCTGCGCGCCGCCCATGCCGCCCAGGCCCGCGG
>NZ_BMJQ01000080.1 GCF_014643535.1 Aliidongia dinghuensis
GGCAGAACAGCGGCCGGATATAGGCCGGCACGAAGCCCGGGAAGTCGAACGCGTTCGCGACGCCTTCCTCGAGCGCCATCTGGCGGATGTTGTTGCCGTAGTCGACGACCGGCACGCCCATCTGCTGAAACGCCAGCATGGCGCGGACATGCTCGGCCATCGAGCGCTTGGCGGCCCGGGTCACGGCCGTGGGATCGGCCTCGCGCTGCCGATCCCACTCGGGGAGGCTCCAGCCCTTCGGCAGATAGCCGTTGACCGGGTCGTGGGCCGAGGTCTGGTCGGTGACGCAGTCCGGCCTGACCCCGCGCCGCACCAGCTCGGGCAGGATCTCGGCCGCGTTGCCGAGCAGAGCGACCGAGATCGGCTTGTCGTCCTTGGAGGCGCGCTCGATCATGGCGAGCGCCTCGTCCAGGTCCTTGGCCAGAGTGTCGACATAGCCGGTGCGCAGGCGGAACTCGATGCAGCTCGGCCGGCACTCGATGGCGAGGCAGGAGGCGCCGGCCATGGTCGCGGCCAGCGGCTGCGCGCCGCCCATGCCGCCCAGGCCCGCGG
>NZ_BMJQ01000081.1 GCF_014643535.1 Aliidongia dinghuensis
TAGCCCACCACCCAGCGACCCAGGAGCCGCCGGGCCCTGCGGTAGGCCTCGCGCTTGCTCTCCGCCGTCACCGTGAGGGGGCCTTCGGGGGTCTCGGCGCTGGCCAGGTAGGGCCCCTGGGGGGTGCGGGCCGCGCTGGGGGCCCCATACGCGTCCCATCCGTCGACGATTTGCCGGGCGATAAGTTCCAACAGGGCCTCCTCCCAGGCCTCGGGGGGGAGTTCGCGCACAGGCCGCCGGTACTGCCGCTCCAGGAACGTGCAGAAGGGGCCCAACTCGGGGTGGCGCTCGGGGTGGGAAAACTCCCCGGCGTGCTCCCGCAGCGCCCGGGCCAGCCGCCGGATCATGCCCCACCCCGCTGCAGCCACTCCCCCAGGGTCCGGGGGCGGCCTTCCTTGGCCTCCTCCTCGGACACGTAGAGGTAGACGTTGGCCCCCAGGGGCCTCTTGGGCCAGTCCTCGAGGGCCTTCCGCCAGGGGGGGGCCTTCCACTGCCCCTCGGGGCTCCTCAAGTGGGTGTCCCCCCACGCCTGTTGCACCCGC
>NZ_BMJQ01000082.1 GCF_014643535.1 Aliidongia dinghuensis
TGTGATACCAAATATCGCGGCGTCCGCTCATTGGGATGGATTCACCGGTACGGTACACCACAATGACATTTTCAACACATTCGGTGCCGTCCTGGTCTAGTGCACGATCCACATTTTGTTTAAGCGGCGTATGTTTACCACCACGCACAGATTCATCAGCGGTGATGACAATTTTTGATTGGCTATCGATGATACGGCTGGCTAGACTGTCCGCTGAAAACCCGCCGAATACCAATGAGTGAACCGCGCCAATCCGCGCACAAGCCAGCATCGCAACCGCCGCTTCAGGAATCATCGGTAAATAAATAGTGACGCGGTCGCCTTTTTTGACGCCTTTACGACGCAGTGCGCTACCAAGGCGGCATACTTCTGAATGTAGCTCTTTGTATGAGATGATTTTATGAAGTGATGGGTGATCGCCTTCCCAAATAATCGCAGGCTTGTAAGGGTTTTCAGCCACATGACGGTCAAGACAGTTGACCGATAGATTAAGCTCACCATCTTCAAACCATTAAATGCTAAAATTGTTTAGGTCATAG
>NZ_BMJQ01000083.1 GCF_014643535.1 Aliidongia dinghuensis
GTTAAACTTTTAGGACTTACGCAAAGACGACCGAAGGCGAGCGTAACTGCTCACGCAAATAATCACTGAGTAAACCCCTTTTAACCTGATATAAAGATTGTTTTAACCGTTTAGCCTGTCTGGCTAACTGCAGCCAAACCAGCATACAACAACAAATATGATTCCGCTGAATACGAGCCTTACGACACTGATTAGCTTCAATACCAGTGAGTTGTTTAAGTTCTCGGTGAAACTGCTCAATCTTCCAACGGATGGCACACACCAATCGTGTGCCATCTGATGAATCCTGAGTGGTGTCATTGGTGACAATCCAGTCCGTGCGGTTTTCATTAACCACTACTCGGAACAGTTGCACTTTGTAATCTTTAGGAAAGGCATGTATTTTAATCAGTTTGCCATTTTGTTGCTCTTGGTCAGTCCAAGTTAATTCGTTGACTGCTTTGTAAGGGTTTACTCCTTTTGAATCATCGACTTTGCGATTGGATTTTAAAGGACAATAATAGATTTTTTGTAAGTTATCAATATACAGA
>NZ_BMJQ01000084.1 GCF_014643535.1 Aliidongia dinghuensis
CACCAAACTTGTACTGCACACGGTCCCCATGGAAAGGCCCCCTCAGCAGGACAGCCACAGATGCTGCCATGAAAGGGCAGCAGGGTGCCCTCCTCCCTTGTTTGCTGCCTGGGCGGCCACCGGGTTTTGAAACCCATGCACCCTACTAAGTTTCTAGGGTGCAATTCGTGGACCCTTCCCTTTCCCATCCCAGCAGGTGGTCAAGGGCCCGCTGGCCTCCAAAGTGCCAGAAGCAGGGCTGGGCCAGCCGGCCAGAGTTCAGGGTTCTGGCCCTTGGACTTGCAGCGGACACTCGGCTGCTTGGGAAAACCGCGCGGCTCTGACCTTTCAGCAAAGGGGTGGAGCGGTCAAGGCCTTGAGCCCAAAGGCGAGGCCTTTCTGCGACCGCCAGGTTGTGCCAACAGAGGGCGGACTACGTGGTTCCCTGCTCCACGCAGTCCCAGTTCCCTGACCTGTGGTCCGCACCCCTCCGCCGCGCCCACTGGATGCCGACCCTTGGGGACCCAGGAGCGCACGCAGTGGGCGT
>NZ_BMJQ01000085.1 GCF_014643535.1 Aliidongia dinghuensis
CGCTTACTTCGCCTTGTCGAGCTCGGCCGCGAGTTCCGGCACGAGCTTGAACAGGTCGCCGACCAGGCCGTAGTCGGCGATCTGGAAGATCGGCGCTTCCTCGTCCTTGTTGATGGCGACGATGACCTTGCTGTCCTTCATGCCGGCCAGGTGCTGGATGGCGCCAGAGATGCCGACGGCAATGTAGAGCTCGGGCGCCACGATCTTGCCGGTCTGGCCGACCTGGTAGTCGTTCGGCACGAAGCCGGCGTCGACCGCGGCGCGGCTCGCGCCCACTGCGGCGCCGAGCTTGTCGGCCACCGCTTCCAGGAGCTTGAAGTTGTCGCCGTTCTGCATGCCGCGGCCGCCTGAGATGATGATCCGGGCCGCGGTCAGCTCCGGCCGCTCCGACTTCGAGAGCTCCTGGCCGACGAAGCGCGAGAGCCCGGTCGTGGGCGCGGCCTCGATCGGCTCGACCGCGGCACTGCCGCCGGAGGCAATCGCCGCCGGGAAGCCGGTGGTGCGCACGGTGATGATCTTGA
>NZ_BMJQ01000086.1 GCF_014643535.1 Aliidongia dinghuensis
TCCAAACTGTGCTGAATGTCACTAAGGATAGTGTCTTCCTGCATCACCACCGTGTCGCAGTCATTTGGCACCACCGCGCCGGTAAAAATTCGCACGCCTTGATTGGGTCGCAAACGACCGTTAAAAGGTTTACCTGCCCCCGATTCACCGATGATTTCAAGTTGGCTATCGTGGTCAAGATAGCTACCCATAGCAATCGCAAAACCATCCATGGCTGATAGATTTTGGCGGGGAATATCAAAGGATGCGGCAATATCTTGGGCTAAAATGTGGTTTTGCACCTCTAACAAACCCACTGTTATCGTCTTTACCTCGCCCGGACGCGACGTTAAATAGTTCTCTAGGCGCTCATTAATCGCTTGTAGATACTGCATACCAATCGGGCAGTGCTCATCAATCCAGCGGGTGCTATCTCCCCGAATGCTAGTGATTCGCTCACCCTGCGTCAAATTGGCGGCTTGGTAATCAATCAAGCCACTCTCTTTTTGTAACGCCCGAAAAAAATTGACGTCAAAAC
>NZ_BMJQ01000087.1 GCF_014643535.1 Aliidongia dinghuensis
TAATTCTAGAGGTTGACGTACAACCATTACTGATGTTTCACGACCAAAGTATTGATCAAGTGGTTTACCGTTGACGACGATGTTACCTGTACCCGCAGATAAGAACACACGAGCTGTTGAAGTTTTACGACGACCTGTACCGTAATTGCGTTCCATGTGTTACTCCTTAGATATCTAATACTTGAGGTTGTTGAGCAGTATGAGGATGCTCAGTACCTGAGTAAACTTTTAACTTTTTAATCATCGCATAGCCCAATGGACCTTTTGGCAACATACCTTTAACCGCTTTGTTAAGTACGTCAGCAGGTTTGTGTGCGATAAGTTTGGTAAAGTTAGTCTCTTTGATACCACCTGGGTAACCGGTGTGACGGTAGTATTTTTTGTCTTGCGCTTTTTTACCAGTCACGGCAACTTTCTCAGCATTAATCACAACGATATAATCGCCTGTGTCAACGTGAGGGGTGTAAGAAGGCTTATGCTTGCCACGTAAGCGTGATGCGATTTCGCTCGCC
>NZ_BMJQ01000088.1 GCF_014643535.1 Aliidongia dinghuensis
CTTCAGAAGTTGACACTCGGGCATAACCGATTAAACTCATGATAAATTTCTCACGATAAATAATATCTTGGCTATTTTATCATAATTAGATTTATTTGGCTTTATCATGAAATAAATGGAATAAAAAAGCGCCGAATTGGCGCTGATTTACAAAATCACGAAAAACAATTGTTTGTCGTGGGATTGTTACGTAAGTAATAGACGCTTTGTTATAACAAAATTCGACAAAATTCCTTAGCGTACAATATGGTTCGAATTCTTAGATGACCCCTAATAAGCAATATTCACTCTTTAATAGCCAATTTATCTAAAATCCCACATTCTGCCGTCCCATCCCCTTTACAACTATCATGCCAAACTTGTAATGTGCTTTTCATGGCTTGTAATTGCTCGATTTTTTCGTTTAATGTCACAATATGCTGTGCGGTTAAGGCTTTAACCTCACTATTATTACGACATGGATTGTCCTGCATTGCCAGTAATACCTTGATTTCTGCTAACGAAAAAT
>NZ_BMJQ01000089.1 GCF_014643535.1 Aliidongia dinghuensis
AGCCAAACCAAAAGCGGCGGTCAATACGCCAGTCGCTACAACCGCTGTAACGACTTCGGCAAGCGCCAGCCGATAAGTTTAATTTTCGTTTTACGCTGACGGTTTTCTTGATTTGCCCCGCTGATGGGGCATTTTTATGGCTTAAATTTCTGCTATAATCGCCTATATTTACCCTATTTGAATCAACAAGGCTTTAGCATGTCTACTATTTTATTTGAACTTGGCACCGAAGAATTGCCCCCAAAAAATCTAAAAACATTGCGTGATGCACTTAACAACCATGTCACCCAATCGCTAAAAGATGCCAATATTCGCTTTGATACCATTAAAAGCTTTGCCGCCCCGCGTCGCCTTGCCTTACAGATTCAAGGAATTAGTGAAAAACAGCCCGATAAAATCGAACAAAAACGCGGTCCTGCAGTCAAAGCTGCCTATGACAAGGACGGTAATCCAACCAAAGCAGCGCAAGGGTTTGCCCAAGGCTTGGGTATTGACGTCAAGGATT
>NZ_BMJQ01000090.1 GCF_014643535.1 Aliidongia dinghuensis
CTTTTTTCAATCCATTCATCGACCATGTTTTTGCTTACAGGGTAAAAATTATGGCGTAGTCTTTCAGAGAAAATATTTTCTAATGTCTTAATGTTTATAACATTATAGGTATTACGAGATTCTTCAGCCAAAGCTATGACTTTTGCAAAGGGCTATTATCCTCCCAACCATCGGTAAATTGGCTAGACATTGGCTGTGGCGAAGGATATTACACTGAGCGATTTTTACAGCTTAACCCAAGTAAATTAGTCGCGCTTGATATTAGCAAACCTGCCGTACTTGCCACGGCCAAACGACTTAAACCAATTAGCACGACCACACAAAAATACTGCTTAGTGGCATCTGCTTCGCAAGTACCATTGGCCAGTCAGGCGGTAAGTATATTGACCAGTATTTTTAGCCCGATTTTGCCGGATGAGTTTCATCGGTTAGTCAGCGATCAGGGCTTTGTAGAGATTGCCAAGCCTGCCGTCAATCACTTGATTGAGATGCGTGATGGGCTATT
>NZ_BMJQ01000091.1 GCF_014643535.1 Aliidongia dinghuensis
GTCCATGGGGTCGCTAAGAGTCGGACACGACTGAGCGACTTCACTTTCACTTTTCACTTTCATGCATTGGAGAAGGAAATGGCAACCCACTCCAGTGTTCTTGCCTGGAGAATCCCAGGGATGGGGGAGCCTGGTGGGCTGCCGTCTATGGGGTCGCACAGAGTCGGACACGACTGAAGCGACTTAGCAGCAGCAGCAGCAGCAGCAGCAGCAGCAGCAGTGCATAGATATCAAAAGGGTTTAGAACAGTCAGGTAGGATCACACAAGTCACCGTGAAGCAATACTTCTCCACTTAGCCAAAGCTAACAAAAGATTTCTCTTCTAGGTCAACCTAGAAGAGATCACGGAAGAGGTAAAGAAACTTAAAATCCATTAGCAAAGGCAGTTCAACCTCTCAAGAAACCTTGTGCTAGGCACAACACTCTTTTCTGGGGGTCCACTTTCCCTACAACCTCCTGATCCCATTCGGTACCCATTCCTTTGCTTCTCCCATCCTGAAAC